>JAAYAH010000003.1 GCA_012719445.1 Actinomycetales bacterium
AAGGCGGAGGAGGTGGCGATGATGGTCTTGTCCAGGTCGAAGAAGGCTGCCACCCGCGGGGGTGTCGGGGTGGTGGCCTGGTGGCTCAGGGTGGGCCCGGATGTCATGACCACAGAGTGTAGACCGCCAACCTGCCAAACGTAAGAGTCGAGTGTGGCTGAAGTTTCCGGAGGGGATGGAGGGATCGCAGTGTGGAGGGTTCTGGACATGAGTTTCGGCCTCGAATGATCATTCGAGAAAACTCTTCAGCCGGTATTGTCTTGCTACGCAAGGTGTGCCATAATTCCTCTTGCAAGGCCCCGACATACAGTGTGGCCTGCCCCGGCAATCCCCCCCGATGCCGGGTTACGACGGCCCGCGCACACCCCCCCGAGGCGCGGGCCGTCCCTTATTTTCCGCCCCTTCCGGCGGTACCCGTATTCTCACCCGCGCCCGGTCCACCCGCCACTGGTGCGGCCGGTTTCTCCACAGGTTCATGTTGAAGTGTCAGCAGTCCGGAGGGTTGTCCACAGCCGGACCCGCCGGGCCTTGTGGCAGGAACCGTGGACGGGCGACTGTAAGGGCCATGAGCAGCACATACATCCTCGTCGCCGTCGGAGACCCCGTCATCCACCCCGAGGCCACACACATCGCCGCCGCCACCGGCCACGGGGTCATCGACACCATCGACCCCCGCGAGATCATCCGTCTCCTGCCTCGCGCACATGCCGTGCTTGTCGACACCGACACCGCAGGCCACGTGGCCACCCTTGACCGGCGCCCTGGCATCTACTTCCTGGCCGCGGATCCCGGGCCCATCGACTGGCAGGCCGCACTGACCTGTCACGCCGAGAACGCCTACGTGCTGCCCGCCCAGGCAGCTGATCTGCTCACCGCCCTGGGACATGCCCGGGTGCGGCAGCCCGGACGCACAACCCACTCCACGACATGCCCCACGCCGCTGACCGCAGCCGGACAGGCGAACCCGGTGACCGGGCCAGCCGACGGGACGCTCATCGCCGTCTGCGGGGCCGGCGGCGGGGCGGGTACCTCCACGCTGGCTGCAGCTCTCGCACGCACAATGGCCCGCCACCACCACGTCACCCTCATCGACGCCGACGGGCACTCCGGGGGACTGGACCTCCTGCTGGGCCTGGAGGACACCCCCGGCGCACGGTGGCCGGACCTGCGCCTGGGGGAGGGCACCGTGGCAGGTGCCGACCTCAGGGCTGCACTGCCCACCACCCCTGACGGCATCGCGGTGCTCTCCGCCGCGCGCAGCACCCTCGCAGATCCTTTCCGTCTCGGCCCGGAACACATGGGCCCCGTCCTGGAGGCGTTGAGTGGCTCGCCGGGGATCACCGTCGTTGACCTGCCCGCCCACAGTCCCGTGCTGGAGACCGTCACCGGTACCTGCGACCGGCTCGTCCTGCTCATCCCCGCCGAGGTGCGCACCGCTGCGGCCGCCGCCGGACTCGTCGCCGATCTCAGCCGCCACCGGACAACGGTCACCGGCATTGCCCGGCACCGGGGCTGGTCCGGACTGACCACCGAGGACCTGGCGCGGATCACCCGCTGCCAGATCTCCGGGGAGCTCGGACACCTCTCCCGACTGCCGCGGGCGGTGGAACTCGGTGGCCTACCCACCCGGTTGCCCGGCCCCCTGGCCGCCACTGCCCGGCTGATCGCCGAGGAAGCGGGGGTGGCACTGTGAATCTCCCCACCGGCCCGGCCCTCATGGAACGCGTGCAGCGCCGCCTCATCGACACTCCGGGCGCTACCGGTGACGCCGCCGAACTCGCCCGCCTCATCCGCGAGGAAGCCGGCGTCATCTCGGATATCGACGTCCTCGACCTGCTGCGCCGCCTGCGCCACGACTCCACCGGCGTCGGCCTGCTGGAGACCGTCCTGGCGGTGGAGGGTGTCACAGACATCGTGGTAAACGGCCCGGACCAGGTGTGGTTCGACCGCGGTAAGGGCCTGGAACGCGCGGAGACCACCTTCAGCGATGACGCAGAGGTACGCCAGCTGGCCACCCGCCTGGCCACCGCCTGCGGCAGCCGGCTCGATGACGCCCAACCCTTCGCCGACGGAC
>JAAYAH010000223.1 GCA_012719445.1 Actinomycetales bacterium
GTCCGTGGAACCGGCGCCCACCCGAGCACATCGGGCATCCACTCACGCCCGCCCCACGCCGTAACGCCCCCGACAGCCCCTCCCGGAACCGATCAAGCCCCACCGCACCGGCGTGAATCATCGAGGCATGGGCCATAGGCCAAGCCCTGGAGGGCTACAGGCACGCCCCGCGCCTGTAGGTGCCGCAGGACCAGTGAGGCGCGGATTTGAGATCTATGGTCATCAACGTTTCCAGTTGTCCCTGACCATGCACGTCACCTGCGTTGATGGTTCTGATGTGCTGCGTGTCGTTGCTCGTCGTTCTCCGGTGGTGTGGGTTGTTTCGGGTGGATAAAGGGTGGCCGAAGATTGGTGGGTCAGTCTCACCTATCAATCAGTTAGTTCGGTACTACTGAACACTGCTGACAACGAGAGACAGCACGGTTCCCAGTACTGTACCAAGTATAAGTGTGGAAATTCCAAATATCACTTGCCGCCGCCAGGCAATTCGGGTCGCTCTGTCATTTAGTTCAACACGAGCCCGTTCGGCATTCTGGCACACCTTATTTCGGGTCATGGAGTCGGGGTGCCCTTCGGGGTTTTGTCCAGCCAGAAATAGGAGGTCATCTCTGGTGAGTTGGGTCAGAACGCAGGGTTGATACTGTCGGACAGTTGAGATTCTCCAGAGAGCATACTTTCTGGGGTCGTACTCGGTAAACATCTGCTCGTTGTTCCCGAGGCGCCTAGACTCCAGATCGGCGGGCTGTGGCAGGACTCCCGCTTCAACCATCGCCTTTTCAACGGAGATCGGATCGAACGGATTCTGCTTCATGTCCGTGATGGTAGAGCAACTCTCTGTAGAGGTGGTGCTCCCCTCGGGTCGGGCAGCCCTCTGGGTGCCCGGGCCGAGGGGAGCACCACCGGTGGCAACCACTGCCACCTCGCGAGGTGAGTTGGAACGGATCTTCGGGTGCTCTCTGAGGGGAGGGCCGGGGGTGCGGGGGCGGAGCCCCTGCGGTCTGCTGTCCTGTTCGGGTTCAGGAACTCGGCCTCGCGATGGGCCGGGCTCCTTCGTCGTCTCCGCGCCCAGCCGCCGGCAGGCGCCGGTAGCGAAGCGGGAAGGCAGCCGGCCGGCTCCGGCGGGCGCGGCGGCCCCGTGGGGCGCCTCTTGAATCCGTACAACCCGTACAGAAAGTTGTCGAAGCATCTGCGGCTGGTCCTCGCGTACGAGGGATAGACTAGAAGGACACGCGATCATGGCTATGAGGGCCTCTACCTGGGATTTCGTCCACGCCGGACACCTCACGGAGGGCCGCTGCCCCACCCGTTGAAGGCATTTCATGGCACGATCCATGGCGTGGATCAGAGAGTCGCTGTGGCCTCGCGGGGCCGCGACGTGGGACGGGCGGTGAGGATGCTGGGGATCTGAGTGGTACCAGCCTGGTGGGTCTGGCCGGAGATCGTGGGCAACGTGAGGTGGCTCCGCGTGGGCCTCGCCTTCGCTCCTCCGGCGGACAGTCTCCGGACCTGTGGCGCGAGACGTTCTAGCTGCGTGGCAGTGGACCCCACCTTGCGACTCGGCTACACGTGTCAGGATTGCCTGGCGCAGTCCAGTGGGGGATGTCGGCTCTGTCGATTCCCAGGATCTCATCGGCGGGTCCGAGGATCCGACATCAGCTAGGCGAACTGCCAGATGACAGACTCGTTGTCGCTGTTGCGGTAGGACGTGAGTGCGGAAGGAGACTCGGTGCCTCAGCTGGACGACCCGAACCAGCGGGTCGGGCTCCCTGAGCCTGAAGCCCAGGAGCTGGACTCGCTGGGCAGGGCGACCGGGGTGGAGATGGAGGCTGTCGAGGACACCTCGACAGCCGATGTTAGGCCCCCTGTCCCCGCCGCGCACATACATGATCCTTTCGATCCCGACAGGATTGACGTTGTTACTCGGACCCCCACCGTCGACCTGCTGCTCTCGCGCATCCGCCATGGGCGTATTGATCTGCAACCGGAGTTCCAGCGGCACCGCGGTATCTGGAACCTGCGCGCCAAGAGCAGGCTCATAGAGTCGCTCTTGCTGCGCATCCCGCTGCCGACGCTTTACGCCGCGGAATCCGAGGGTGAGGGATGGGCGATCGTTGACGGCATCCAGCGGCTGACCGCCATCGCCGAGTTCATTGAACCCATGGGGGTGGGTGCCAAGCCGCTGATCCTCCGTGATCTGGAGTATCTGAAGCGCTACGAGGGGGCGTGTTTCACCGACCTTCCCGGTAGGCTACAGACTCGCCTGCGGGAGGCTGAGTTGGTTCTCCACCTCATCCGGCTCGGAACTCCGGAACCCGTGAAGTTCAATATCTTCGCGCGGATCAACACCGGCGGGACCCCGCTCTCGGCCCAGGAACTGCGTCACGCTCTCATCGGTGGGCCCGCCAGGAAATACCTGCGGGAGTGGGCGGAGTCGAAGGAATTCCGCAGCGCCACTTGTGGAAGTATCCGGTCTGAGCGGATGGCGGACCGCGAGATGGTGCTGCGGTTCGTGGCATTCCACCGCATTGGTCCGGAACACTACGCCTCCGACGACTTTGACGAGTTCCTGCGCAAGGCTATGCGACAGCTTAACGAGCTTTACGTTGGTGAGGCTAAACGTCTTGGACAGGAGTTGTCCAGATCACTGAAGGCAGCTCATGACATCTTCGGGTCCTATGCATTTCGCAAAAGGTCGATTGATGACCCGGACCGGCGTAACCCGGTGAACAAGGCCCTCTTTGAGACCGTCACTGTGAACCTGGCAGCTCTTGCCGATAACGAGTTGAGGCGGGTTGTCGCAAGGAAGGATCTGATCGAGGAATCTTTCTTTGATCTCATGAAAGACTACTATTTCCATTCGGCTATCTCGGCGGGAACCGGACAGATTGCCCGAGTTCGATACCGGTTCAAGAAGATACATGAGATGTTCCGGAGGGTGAGTTTGTGATCACTGAGATTCGTCTCGCGAACTTCAAGGCGTTTCGTGAGGCGCAGATTCGCCTTGAACCCCTTACCCTACTCACCGGTGTCAACGCGGTCGGGAAGAGCACCGTGCTCCAAGCCTTGGCAGTGCTGCGCCAGTCGTACGACGCCGACATGCTTAAGCTGGACGGTGGGCTTATGCTCAATGGTGAGTACGCCGAGATTGGCACCGGTGCCGACCTATTGCACGACGACTTCGCCCCGGATGCGGACGGCCGCCCTGTCGTCCGGGTAACCGTTGATGCTGATGGTGTGAGCCGATCATGGAGTGCCAGTATCGCCCGGACCGAGGATCGTGAAGCGGATGTCCTGCGCTGGGATAGTTGCGATCCTGCGGGCGGTTCGCCGGTCTTTACCGAGGGTTTTCAGTACCTTCGGGCAGACCGTGTCGTCCCGGCGGTGACTTACCCCAGGTCCTACGACGTGGCTGTGCGTCGTCGTTCGCTGGGCTCGCGTGGCGAACACACAGTTAACTTCCTCAGGGTCAACCGGGACGCTCGCGTCCCCGAGGTGATGCGTCACTCCGGCTCACCGTCCGCGACCCTGATGAGCCAGACCGAAACCTGGCTGCAGGATCTCTGTCCCGGAGTGAATCTGGAGGCTGCAGGGATTTCTGGAGCGGATCTCGTGCAACTCAGCTATGGATTCTTTGGGCGTGCGGGGATTTCGTCATCCCAGATCCGCTACCGTCCGACCAATGTTGGGTTTGGGCTCACCTACGTACTTCCGGTGGTGGTGGCCTGCCTGTCCGCAACGGAAGGCTCATTGATCCTCCTTGAGAACCCGGAGGCTCATCTCCACCCCCGAGGGCAGAGCGCCGTGGCCGGTCTCGTCGCTCGGGCCGCTGCCTCCGGTGCCCAGGTAGTCGTTGAGACACATAGTGATCACGTTCTCAACGGGATCCGGCTGGCGGTCAAACGAGGGGTACTCCCAGGGGCTCATACCGCTGTGCATTACGTCGATCGCGCGAAACAGACGGACCCCGACTGCGTTCCCCCGGTACGCGTTGAGTCCCCGGCGATTAACGACGATGGCATGCTCTCAAGCTGGCCCGCTGGCTTCTTCGACGAGTGGGAGAACACCCTGGACCAACTCCTCGATGGTGAGGAGTAAGCAGTGGGGCTGCTTGTCGTCCTCAACGAGCTCTCCCACCCCGCTCTCGAAGAGCCGTCCCCGTCGGTCCAGTCTGGTGGGGCAGCCATCGACGGTCTGGTGACCATCTTGCGGAGGTTGCGTGCGCACCGTCCTGACTTCGCCCTCATAACTGACGCGCCACTTCCTCTGCTGATGACACACCTTTGCCCCACCTGGCAGCCTGACAGTCGTAACAGAGATAAGAGGCAGTTCCTCAAACAGCTCGCAGCCAAATCACCGTTCACCAGCATCACGGCTCACGATGATCAGGAATGCATCCAGTACAAGATGAAGGGTCAGGAAGCCCGAGGGCTTGGTGCGGCCCACCTCGTCGATGGGCTTGGGCTGAGCCTTAATCTATACCCTCTGTGGGATCTATCAGCAGTTGAGCTGGCTCGGTCCGTCCTGGACGAGGATGACGAAGGTGCTTTGAAACTCATCGAGGATACTGTCAACGTGAAACACGTCTCCACGGCGGACCACGTTGAAGGGCACCGATCCTGGCTGTGCCAGCGTGGCTTGCAAGACCTGCATTCGGGCGTTCAACTGTGGGTTGAGCGGGAAGCTCACTTTCCAGACCTGCGTTTCCTACCCCGGGTTGAAGCGCAGATTCACGGTTTGCAACCGCTTGCGCTACATGCCGTGAAACGCTTGCTCGCGGCGTTCCAGTCTGCTGTGACTGACTGGCGTAGTGTGCGTGCTGTGACGGGTCCGACCTGGCCCGGAAAGGTCACTCCGGAGCATGAGCAGCGGCGGAAACTGTGCTGGTTCAACGACCCCGCGACTGGGCGGCAGGAGCTGTTCGATACACATATGAGGTACACTCCTGGTGCTGGTCGTCTACACTTTCGTTGGGATGCGACTGGCGAGGTGGTTGTTGTCGCTCATATCGGCCAGAAGCTGGGGATGTAGGGGCAGCTTCTGGATGACGAACTGGTTGCGGAGCAGGGTCATTGCAGGGTCCCTCAACCGCCTTGTGACCAAGGAGAACGCTTTCCCAGCGAAGGATCTCCGAGGTACGTGTGGGCCACCTTCAGGTGCCCGCGGCGCTGCTCAGGCACTCCATTCCACCGCAGCAGGACCTTGGGCGACGGCCACCAGACCTTCTCATCCGCACTCTCACCTGCGGTGATACGACTTTGAAGTGACCCTGGGATCATAAGGCGTTCAGCCGGGCACGGCAGGAGCAGTGGCTGTGCCCCGTGTCGTCTCGCGGCTGGGACTGCGGAATGGCCCGTGTCGTAGCGGCGGCGGAGCCGGCGCGGTCCCTCACTGTGCGGGTGGTGGGTGCGCGACGTGACCCGGCTGCGCGTGATCTTCGCCGCCGCCGCCTCCTCAGCGGGGTTGTCCTTGGACTGGTGGCGCGAGGCGCCCTACCGCGGCAGCGGCACTCAGCTCGCGTCCGGTGGGTTGGCGTGGCGGCGGACGTCGTGGGCGGGGGCGTCGCGGTAGTACTGCACGCCGGGTCCGGTGTGGTAGCTGACGATGCAGCGCCAGGTGTCGTCGATGGGCACACAGGCGTGCAGGCGCCCGGAGTACCAGCGGCCGTCGTCGGAGTGGCGGACGTGGATGAACGGCCGGGCTTCGGGCGGGTAGTTGATGGTGCGGAGTTCGCGTTCGCGTCGGGCCATGACACGACTCCTCCAGTTCGGAGGTTCTGGATGCCCCACCGGGTGTTCGTTGTCGTTCCCTGTCCGCTGTCAGTGGTGGTCCGTAGCGTGGATGGGTCGTCGAGCGTGAGGGGCGCGTCATGTCGCTGCCGATCGACCCGAGGTCCCGGTCGTGGTCCCTGCCGAGTCAGGAGGTATTCGATCGGGAGTACGAGACGAACCTGACCCGCTACATGCGCATAGAGGGCGGCGGGGTGGACCCGGCGACGTTCCCGGGGCTGACCGACGCGGAGCTGTTCACGTTGGGGGTGCGGGTCTCCCTGCAGTGGATCACCGGGGCGGAGCCGGCGCCGGTCAGCGGCCGGTCAGGGATCAGCCAGGTGATGGTGGAGCAGGAGCACGCCCGAGCGCTGGACCTGACCGGAGACCCGGACCGGACCGTTGCCCTGTTCGCTGAGGGGATCGCTGCGTGTCTGCTGTGGCTGATGGCTCGCACGCCGATCACCTACCCGGACGACACGGCTGTTCGCTCGGGGGCGCCGGTGTCGTGGAGGTCCCGTGCCGGCGCAAGGCTGCGTCGGGGCTTGGCCGGATAGCCGGCCTTCAGCAAGGCGCCGCCCCGGGATCTGTCACGGGTCCCGGGGCGGGGTTGTTCTCCGCCGGTCAGTCGGAGCCGGCGGCGTCGTAGTCGCTATGGGTGTCGACGGCTGCCGCTGCTGCGGCTTCGTCGAGGACCCACCGCCGATGACGCTGGGCATCGGTGCCGATGGGCTCGGCTGCGTCGTGGGAGCGGGTGTCGGCGGCCCGGTGGGCGAAGGCCTCGCAGTCGACCTCCAGCGCAGCCCGTCGGGCTTCGCTGCCCAGGAGGGGGATCTCGGGCAGGGCGTCCAGTTCGGCCGGGTCGACCTCGACGGTCTCGGCGTGGTCGCCGGTGTGGTGGATGTCGGGCTCGGTGACGACGCGGTGGGCGTCGTCGGCCTGCCGGGCGGCGCGTTCGGCGGCCAGCCATTCCGGGGCGGTGGTCTGGTCGGGCTGGTCGTCGAGGGTGATCCCGCGGGCTTGGGCTTCGCCGCGGATGCGGTCGGCCTCGGCCAGGGTTGGCCCGTAGACCTCGGTCCAGGTGGTGAAGGTCTCGACCTCGCGGATGGCCTTCTCGGCGTCGTGGCTGTGCAGGGTCTCCTCGGCGCGTAGCTGGGCGGCCTGCTCCAGCAGCCGGGCGGCCTCGGCGGTGTCTCCGGCGGCGTGGGCGAGGTCGGCTTCCCGGTTGTGGAGTGCGGCGTCCTGGCGGGCGCGTTCCCTGGCGAGTTCGGCGGCGCGCAGGTCGGGTGTGGCGTCGTGGGGGCGGATGGCGTGGGCGTCGCGTTCGGCGCGAAGCCGGATTCGCAGCTGCCCGTCGCTGAGCAGGGCGGCGTCGCGTTCGTGGGCGGGGCGGCCGGCGGCGTCCCAGGCTGCCAGGTGCCAGGTGCGGCGTTCGGTGGCGTGCGGCCCGGTCGGTGGGGGTGGCAGCAGGCGGTGGGGGTCGGTCCAGCCGGTGGCCTCGCGGTGGGCGGCGATGGTCCCGGCCCGCTGCACCCACTCGGCCCGTCGGGGGTCCTCGGGGGTGGGGATGGGGCCGAGGACGTCGAGTGCCCATGCGGGCGGCTCGGCCGCGGCCCGGGTTCCCAGCTCGGTGACCCGCTTTGCTGCTCTGTCGTGGAGCGCTGTGAGGCGTTCGGCGTCGGGGGTGTCGAGGTCGCCCGGCAGGGTCGTGGTGTCGGCGGCGGGTGGGGGCAGGGGCCGGCCGCCGGTGATGCGGGCCGAGAGGACCTGGGCGACGGAGTCGGCGTCGGTCAGGGGCCGGCAGGTGACCGCGTCGTGGAGGACCTCGCGGGGGTCGGCTCCGGACTGTTCGACGGCGCGCAGCACCCGGGCGAGGTGCTTGGTTCCCTGGTCGGCGCACAACCTGGCCCGGTCGGCCTCGGCGAGGGTGCCGTCGGCGACTAGGTCGTCGAGGTGGCGTTCCAGCCGGGCCTGGCACGCGGCCCGGGTGGTGTCCTCGGTCCGGGCCAGGATCTCCGCGGCTGAGGACTGCCGCTCGGCGTCGGCCTCCAGTTCGACCAGGGCTGCGCGTCCGGTCGGGTCGCGGTCGAACGCAGCGGCGAGGGCCTGGATGGCGCCGGGGCGGGTCACGGTGGCGTTCACGCCGGGGGCGACGTTCTCGGGGGTGGTGGTCAGGGCGACGTGGGCGGTGTTGCGGACCTGGCCACGGGTGAAGCCGACGTAGAGGCTGGCGGCCTCGGGGGTGGTGTCGGTGACGTAGTGGCAGGCGTCGGCGGTGCGGCCCTGGGCGGCGTGGACGGTGGAGGCGTAGGCCAGCGCCAGGTCGTGGCTGGCATAGGAGGCGGGCACGTGCCGGTGCTCTCCGGTGCGCACCGACACGACGTCCAGGCCGTCATCGCCGGTGAGGGCGGTGACCCGGTAGACCTCCCGGTTGACCAGCCCCAGGGATCGGTCCAGGCGCCGGGCCTGCACGAGATCCCCGACGGAGGCGAGGTTGTGGTCGCGGCCCAGCTGCACCCCGGGGCCGTCGTCGACCTCCCCCAGAGAGATCAGCATGTCGCGGACCGAGCGGGACACCTCGCCGGCGAGCCGGTTGGACGCCGCGACGGCCAGGACGTCGCGGCCGTCGAGGTGGTCGGCGACCCAGGCCCGGGCCGCGGCGGTCACGGTCTCCCGCGGGTCGCTGTAGCCCAGCACCCGGCCGTGGGCGTCGTAGACGTCCAGGGCCTCGCGGTCCCCGGCGCGCAGCCGCAGCGAGGCGTCGCGTTCCCAGGACTCGTGGAAGCGACGGACCTCGGCCAGGGTGAACGTCTCCGCCCGGTCCTCCAGCAGGCCCATGACCCCGCCGGCCTCCACGGCGCCGAGCTGGTGAGGGTCGCCGGTGAGGACCAGGCGGGCGCCGGCGGTCTCGACCCGTTCCCGAATCGCGGTCAGGTCCCGGGTGGACACCATCGACGCCTCGTCGACCATCACCACATCCGTCGTCCGCAGGATCCAGGCGCGGTCACCCGCGTGGGTGCTCCCGGCGTCCAGCCGCTCCTGGGCAGTGAGGAACTGGGCGATGTTGAGCGCGTGGTCCAGGCCGTCATCTCGCAGCACGTTCGTGGCGATCTCGCTGGTGGCCAGGCCTATCACCCGACCGTCGGTGAGGTCGGACCACGCTCCGGCCAGGGTGCCCATCGCGAAGGACTTCCCCGTGCCGGCCGGGCCGACCAACACGCTCAGGATGGCGTCGCTGGAGGCGATCCCCTTAACCGCGGCCCGCTGGTCGGCACCGATGGTCGGTGCGTTGGCGTCCAGCCATGCGGCGACGTCGGCGGCGTCCAGGCGGAGGGCTCCGCGCTGGACGGCCAGGCGCCGCAGGGCCTGCTCGGCCTCCAGGGTGAAGGTGGCGGCGAACTGGTCGTCGGTCGGGCGCCCGTACGGATCGGCTCCGGGGTCGGCGCCGCGGCGTCCGGACACCTGCACCAGATCCGGGTGGTTCCTCGCCGCAGCGGTGAGTCGCTCGGCCAACTCCTTCGTCTCGGCGGGGGACAGGCCCAGCACCGGCGGCAGCCGCCGCAGGATCTCCGCGGTGAGGTCCGGGGCCCGGAACGTCGCCGAGGTCTCCCCGCACGCGGCGATCGCCTCGCTGACCACCGCCTCCGCCGACCACTCCACCAACGCCTCCCCGCCTCGGCTGTGGCCGCGGGCCTGGTGTGCGTCGAAGTCGGCGCAGACCAGCTCGAAGGACTGCCCGTCCGCGGCGACCAGCGCGTCGACCCGTTCGGCGATCTCCGCGATGGTCTCCGGCGCCGCGGCGCTCTTCCCGCGGCGAGAGGCGAGGTTCAGCTCCTGCCGCACGTGCCACAGCTCCCGGTCGGTCAGCGCCCGGCCCTTGGCCTCCTCCAGGGCCGCGACCGCCGGGGCGTAGCGGCGCTCGATCTCCGCCCGGCGCGAGGACAGCAGCCGGCAGATCTCCTCGGGCACGAATGCGACCTCGGCGGCGCCGTTGTCGCGGACCTCCCAGGAGTCCAGCCCGAGCGTGGCCGCGAGTTGGTCACGCATCACCGCCTGCCCGACCGCCCCCGCGGCGTGCTGGTGGCGCATCAGGTCCCGCCCGTCCAGCGCCCGCCACGCCCCATCCTCGGAGCGCACCCGGTTCAGCGTCGTGTTGTGCACGTGCAGCTGCGGGTCCACGTTGCGGTTGGTGAACTGCAGGAACGACGCGACCACCAACCCGGGTGCCGGCATCCACTGACCCGTGACCCCGGCGCCGTGTCGACCGACCCGGGTCATCGCGTGATCGGCCAGGTGGTCCATCGCCGCTCGGGAGCCGGCCATCACTGCCGCCTCGATCGCCCTTCGGTCAGCCCGGTGACGTGCCGCCTCCACCTGGTCTCCGGCTGCGGCGGCCAGGTTCTCCATCCGCACCTTCGCCGTGTGCAGCACCGTCACCGACTTCGGCGGGGAGAACGTGAAGTCATACCCCGTCGTCGGCGAGGACCCCTCGACCTCCGCCCGGATGGCCTCCCGCCGCGTCTCATCCGCACCCGGCTCTGCGGCTAACGCCGCGGCCAACCGGGCCCGGGCCTGCTCCACCCCGCGGGCGGCCCGCCCGATCCGCTGCCCGTCCGGGGTCAGGTACTCCCCGAACACCGACCGCATCGCGTGATCGGTGACCTCACCGGACAGCCCGAGGGCCTCCGCCCCCGTACCGGACCACACCCCGGGCGGCTCCTCGTGGGCCTCGCCGTCGAGGTAGTAGCTCACCGCGTCCGGGCCTTCGGCCCCGCCGGAGCAGTAGTACTCCGCGCCTGCTGCTCCGCGGATCTGCGACACCGTGATCACCTGGTGGGGCTCCCTTCGGTAACACCCCGGGAATGCATTCCCGAAACCCGGAAGTGGATCATGGAACTGGCCTGCTCGGTCGTGATGCCTGGGTGTGTCACTTCTTCCCTGGGGGTTTCTGCATTCCTCGGTGCTTCTCGGTCCTGCGGTGTTCGGTGCTCGTGGTGGATCACTTGGTATTCCTCGTGAATGGGTTGTCGTGGTTCTCTGCTGGCCTGGGGGATCTGGCTGCTGGTTCGCCTCGCCGTGGATGGTGCTCGGCTCCCAGCGCGAGGCTGGCGGCCTCTGCGGGGGAGGGACGGTGCCGGTAGGCGGCGTGCCGGCGCTTGGGTCTGGCCGGCGGGCGCGCAAACGCGACTGCGGTCGAGCGGTGCCACATCCGTGACGCGCTCCGTCGGGCTTCTCCTCGGTCCGGGGTCAGGGGGTCACTGCTTCGGGGTCGTGACCTCCTGGGGGTCATGACCCCGGTCACCGGACTCGTTGATCAGGGCCAGTGCCTCGCGACGGACCCGCTTGGCGGTGGACTCGCTGACCCCCCAGCGCTCACGGATGGCCCCGACCGAGGCCACTCCGGGATGACCCATCGCCCAGGCCACCCGATCGGGACTTGACCCGGTTCGCGGGCGGCGCGGTCTTCCGACCGGACCGCTGTGGGCTTCAGTTCCCGAGGAGGGGGCATCGGGCGTCTGTGCAGGTGATGCGGGAGCGATGAGCAGATCGCCAGTGGGGATTGGCTCACGGGTCGGGTCACCGGAGCATCCGGGGGATGCGGCCAGGCCGTAGAGGGCCAGCGATGGCCGGGGGTCATGACCCGGGGCCGCACCGGGGCTCGGGACCGGTCGTGCCCCGGGGGTCATTCCGGTGGCCGGGGGGTCATCGGAGGGGGTCACCGACGTGAGCGCGGTGCGCAGGACGGTGGTGGGGTCGAGTCGGGTGACGGGTCCGGGTTGGGTCCAGCCGCAGGCGGCGAGCACGGCGTCGGGGGTCAGGGATCCGGCGCGGAGTTGGCGTTGGAGGACGCGGCGGACTCGGCGGCCGGATCGGCCGTGCAGGGTGAGGCGGAGGGCTTCGACGGCTCCGGCGTGGCGGCCGGTGTCGAACCGGGCGGCCACGGCGGCGGTGAGTCGGGCTTGGCGCAGCCAGGTGCGGGCGGACTCGATGGGGGCGGTGAGCCAGAGCCGGATCGGGATGGTGTCGGTGTCGGGGCGTTCGGCCTTCCACTGGCCGGCGGCGGTGCGGGCGTACAGCTCGACCAGCACCGCCCACACCGCCGGGGCGACCACGTGCCAGGGCACCTCGACGGGGCCATCCGCAGCCAGCGCGTTGAGCAGGAGGGTGCCGGCGATGCCGGCGTGGGCGGTGGCGCGCCACCCGTGGCGTCCGGCGGAGCGGGTGCGGGCGCCGGCGACGTACTGCAGGGACGCGCCGAGGACGAGGGCGTCGACCAGGAGCGGGAACCCGTAGGCCAGCACGGAGTGGTCGAAGACGTCGGCGGCGGCGAGGTAGAGGGACTTGTAGGACAGGGCCGCGCCAGTGGCGGCGACCACGACCAGGACGACGTGGGCGATCCCACGCAGCCGGCGAGTCATCACCTGCCCACCCGGCGCGGTAGGTGCGGACGTGCTCATGCTCGGGCTCCTCAGGTCAGGCCACATCGACGTCGTCGTCGATGGCGACGACACGCGACGCGGAACGGCTGGGGGTGTGGGTGGCGGCGATCCCTGTAACGCCGGCCCACTGCGGGTGCGGCACGGGCTGGGCGCCGGGGGCGTAGTCGAGGACGGCGGTGCGGGTGCCGGTGGCCTCGGCGATGTGCCTCGCGGCGGCGAGGCGGGCGCGCCAGTCGGTGAGGGTGAACCACTGCCCGGCCATGGGCCCGTCGACCACGGCCACCAACCGCTCGGTGTCGGTCTCGGCCTGGCCGGTGAGGTCGAGGCCCTCCGTCCTCGCCGCGGGGCGCGGCTCGGCCTCGTCGGTCTCCGTCGGCCTGTTCGCGGTGGTGCCGGCGGTCGTCGTGCTCGCCGGGGCGCTGCTGGTGGTGGTGTGGCGGGTGGTGGGGATCCCGGCGTGCTCGGCGAGGTCGGCGCAGCCGGTGGCGCCGGTGGAGTGGTCGCGGATGAACGCCAGGCAGGCCTGCGGGCGGGTGGCGACCATGACGGCGTTGCGGGCGGGCCCGGCGGAGCGCCCTTGGGTCCAGTCGGCGGGGTGGGTCTCGACTCCGACGCCGTGTGCGCGGGCCCACTGATGGGCGAGGGCGTCGGCTCCGGTGGGGCAGGCGCCGTGCACGACGACCAGGCGCGGCTCGTGGACGGCGTGCAGCTCGTCGAGAGCGCGGGTGATGGCGGTGGTGTCGGTCCAGGTCCGAGACCCGGTTACCAGCACCCGGAAGCGGGCGGAAGTGTCGTTCACGAGGGCTCCTCAGCGGGGGTCGAGGTCGCGCAGGTGGGCGCGTAGCGCGACGTCGGGGCTGGCGGCGCGGTCACCGGTCCACCAGGTGGCGACGGCTGCGGGGGTGAGGTCGTCGGTGGCGTAGGTGGTGCGGTTGATGGCGTGGCCGACCTGGCAGCGGTTCAGGGAGGCGCTGATGCGGTCCTTGGCTGCGGGCAGCCAGCGGGTGAGCCATTCAGCGACGTCGGTGGGGTTGCCCTGGTAGGCGGCGTGCCAGGTCTCGGCCAGGGCGAGGACCTCGGCCACGACGTCGGGGTGCAGCGGCCAGCACGGGACCAGGTCGAGGCGGTGCCCGGACCCGACGGAACCCAGCCACTCGGTGACGTCGGTGAGCCACTGGGCGGCCTGGTCGGGGTCGTCCACGGTCATCCAGCACCGCGGCCCCTCCGCCCCCTCACCGTCCCCGGAGCCACCGGCCCCGCCGCTACCGGAGGCGGTGCTCTTCCGGGCCGTCGAAGCGTCGGTGGTGGGTTGGGTGGTGCGGAGGGCGGCCAGGCCGCGGCCGAGGGCGGTGAGGTCCTTGCTGTGCTCGGCGAGGGTGGCCTCTACCGTGTCGAGTCGTCCGGAGAGGACGGCGAGTCGGCCGGTGACGGCCTTGACCACGCTGGGTTCGCCGGTGTCGGTGCCGGGTAGGTAGCGGCGGGCCATCACCGCCCACCCCCGTCGACACCCCGACCCCGGTCACCCCAGCCGCCGTCACTGCGCCGTCTGTCGCCGCGCTGGTGGTCCTTGCTCTGCTCGTCGTCCGGTCTGTCGCTGTTCCGGTTGGTCCCGTCGGCGCTGCGGGTGTCGGTGGTGAAGAGGGCTTCGAGTTCACCGGTGGTGATCCGGTCCGGGCGCTGCGCACCCAGGGGTCGGGTGAGGGTGGCGGGCTTGGGGGCGTGCTTGCGTTCGAGGACGTGTGGGGTGTGGCCGACGAAGACCCGCATCCCGCGGCGGAGGATGACGGCGTCCCATTCGCCCATGGCCCGGATTTCTGCCGGTGTGAGGACGGGGATGTAGCGCTTGTCGTCGGCGTCGAGTTGGGCGAGGTGTTCCCCGATGAGGGAGGCGATGTCGCGCAGGTCCGCAGCTGAGGTGCTGCCGCCGTAGACGAGGAGGGCGCCGACGTTGCCGCGCAAGGCTTCGGAGCCGTCGACGCCCCAGGTCTGGCGGAGCTGGGCGAAGGACTGCACGGAGATGTGCAGGGTGATCCCGCGCCCGCCCATGTCCGCCGACCACCGGTCCAGGGGCAGGCGGGTGGCGATCCCGGCCTCGTCCAGGATCATCGTCAGCGGCGGGTCCAACCGCCCGCCCTGCTCGACGGCGACCCGTCGGGCGACGTGGGCGACCTCGGCGGTGAGAGCGGAGACCAGGGGGGCGTAGCGGGAACCGGTGTCGGCGTCCCCGTCCCCGACCAGGTGCAGCGTCTCGCCGCGGGTGATGTAGGTGCGGAGGTCGATCAGGGCCGGGTCGTCCGGCCTCGGGTCGCCGATCGCTCTCGCGGTGTCGTCGCTGACCCAGGCGACGGCCGCGCCCATGGTGTTGGAGATGGAGGTGCGGGTCTTGTCGTTGGTGGCGCAGTACTCTCGCCACTCATCCAGCCGTTCGGCTCCGCCCTTGGGGATGGCGCGGAGGGCGTCGCGGACCTCCTCGAAGGCCTCGGCCCCGCCCGGTGCCCAGCGACGGACGGCGTTCATGCCGCGTCCGGACACCGCGGCGGCGTGCAGCAGCAGCCCGAGGAGCAGGCGGGCGCGGAGGTCCCACCGCTCCCCATCGCCGGAGCGGTCGATGTTCGGGGGGATCAGGGCGTTGGCGCGGCGCTGTGCGGTGGTGAAGTCCTCACACCCGGCGAGCAGCCGCCACCGCACCAACGTGACCTTGGCGGGGTCGACGATCCCCGCGGGGTCGAACACGAACACCCTGCCTCGCTCCGCGCGGGTGGCGTGGACTCCCTGGGCGAGGTCCAACCGGGTGGAAGTGGTGAGCAGGGCGCCGGGGGCGTCCAGGCCGTGGCAGATCAACGCGGTGGTCTTCCCACTCCGCGGTGCCGCGACCCGCAGCGTCACGTCCTCACACGAGGACCAGACAGATTCACCGGCCAGGCCCCAGCCCAGCCGGGCGACCTCCACCCCCACCGCGCGGGGATCCAGCCGGTGCCGCTGCCACCACGACAACCCCGCCAGGGACGGTCGCAGCACCGGGGCCTTGCGGCGCAACACCGCGACCCCGGCGTGCTCGATCACATCCAGCCTTGTGGCGACCCCACCGGAGCGTTCGGCGAGGTAGGTGCGCCGCGCGACCAGGGCCTTGGTGGAGTGCGGCCTCGCCACATGGCGCAGCCACCACCACCCAGACACCCCTGCGGTGAGGCTCAGACCGCCGGGGATGGCGTAGACGGCTTGGTCCAGGCCCAGTTCGGTCAACCCGACACCGATGGTGGTCAGGCCGAGGCCGGCGGCCCCGGGACGCCAGGGCCACCGGTGCGCCATCCGCACCGCGGTGAACGCGGCCGTCCGGATCGTGTTCCTATGCACAGCAACGACTCCTCAACAACAAACGATCAAGGTCATGAACAAGGGAGAAGGGGCGGCGTGGGCCCGGGGTCCCCGCCCCCGGCCACAGGGCAGGGACCCCCTCACCGGCACGCGAAGGGAGAGAAGAGAAGGGACGGACAGGGATCGGTGATCGGGTTACAGGCAGTCGGCGGTCTCGTCCGCGTCCTCATCGACACGAACCCACTCGCTCACCCGGGCCCGCTCGGGCACCGGCTCGACCGAGGCGGCCAGGGACAACTCCCCGGCCAGCAGCTGCTCGCGGATCGCCTCCCGGCGGGCGGCCTCCGACACGCACCGGGTACACGTCTGACCGAAGGTCGACAGGTGGGTACGGCAGTAGCCGTCCCGGGCACGGGCCAGCCTCACGACCCCTCACCCCCATCGGTGGCCACGGTCGCGCCCTGGGCGTCCCGGTCGACGGTGACCGGAGCTGGGCGCGGACCGACGTAGGGACGCGTGCTGTTCACGACCACGGCGACGGCTGCGCCCAGGACCACGACCGTCACCACGACAGCGATCACTAAGGCGGCACTCACAGCCCGTCCACCTCCCCGGCCTTCTCGGTGGTGGTGTGCACGGTGTCCCAGGTGACCTGAGCTGCGCTCTTCGCGGACATGGCCTCAGCGGTGGTGTGCTCCCTGTGGCCGAGGCCGCGGACCGTCCACTCGGCGTTCTGCTCCTCCTGGACGGCAGCCCAGGCGGCGAAGAACGACCGGGCACGGGCAGCGAGCACGTGGTCATCGGCCCCTCCCGCGATGAGGACCTCGATCGACCCGGCGTGCACAGCGGCCATGTACGCCAGCCCCTGCAGATGGGGCAGAGGTCCACCGTGAGCGCGTTCGTGGTTGCGCCAGTCACGCCAGTGCGCCACGAGCTGCTCGGCGCGCTCGTCGAGGTCAGCCATCACCGCTCACCTCCCTCGACAGCGAGGTGCCGGCGAACGGCCTCGAGCAGGGCCGTGGTCTGGTCGGGGGTCAGCCGGCCGACCAGCGTGGTCGTCGGGTTCAGCGCACCGTCAACGACGCTGACGACGACCCGCACAGTGACGGTTTCATGGCGACCACCGCGGCGATCAACGAAGATGTGGTTCACGGTTCCGGGGCTCCTCCCGGGATCGAGGCCTCCGGTGGGTGTTGGCGCACCTGCCGGGGGCCGTTGCGGTTCGGGGTTGGGTGTGCCGTGGCTCGGGCCGGGCACGGGATGGCGAACATGGGTGGGGGTGAGGGGGAGTCAGGCCGCTCCCAGGCGGTCGACCCAGTCGGCGGCGTCGACCACGCTCCAGGTCTCCAGTGCCTTCTTCTCCATGGCGTCGAGGACGAGGGAGGGGATGACGTAGCGACCGCGGATCTTGATGGCGGGGAACTCGCGGCCCTGGATGGCCCGGTACAGCGTCGGCTCGGAGACGTCGAGGATCAGGGCGATGGCGGGGACGGACAGGAATCGGGGCATCGGCGGTGCCGAGTAGTGCGGCACAGCCTCGCCGGAGCCTGTGGGGGGCGCGGTGTCCGACGGCCGGGTGGTGATCGGCTCGTGGTGGGTACGGTGGAAGGGCATTGCTCTTCATCTCCTGGAGTGCGTGCGTGTGGTCCCCGCTCGGGATGCCGCCCGGGCGGGGACTCTTCAGTTGCTGGGGGCTGGGGTGGTGTTGCTGGTGAGCTCCTCGACGACGACGGTCCGGCCGGATCGGGCGGCGGCGAGCAGTTCCATGACGAAGGCGCGGGGGATCATCGATTTGCGGCCGATGCGGACGGCGGGGAACTGCCGGGAGGCGATCCGTCGCCGGATGGTCATGTGTGAGAAGCCGAGGATCCGGGCTGTTTCGGCGACCGTGATGAGTTCGTGGTCTGTCGGCGACGCCGGGCATGCCGGTTCCGCGGGTTCGCAGGTCACGTCGGTCATCAGCTGCTCCTTGAGCGGGTTCGGGGGAGTGCCACCGGTGATGGCAGCAATTCAGGTTACTTAAGTAACTTGCGTGAGTCAATCGGTAGGTGTTCGCGGTCGAGGGTGCGGGGTTGAGGTGCTCAGTAGCCTTGGGATCTATGGAGCCCAGGAGCGACTCGCGACCGCCCTATCTGGTCGTCGCCGACCAGCTGCGACGCAGGATCGTGGCGGGGGAGTTCGCGTCGGGTGACCAGCTGCCGGCCGGCCGGGAGCTGGCCGAGGAGTACGGCGTCGCGCCGAACACGGTGCTCAGCGCCATCCGGCTGCTGCGGGACGAGGGATTGGTGGCCTCCCAGCAGGGCCGCGGCACGTTCGTCCGCGACGTCGACCTGGCGGACGTGGGATCCGCGGCCGGGAGCCCGGAGTACCAGGAACTGCTGGAACGGCTGGAGGGCATCCAGTCCCTTGTGGAGTCCCTGGACGCGCGGGTCCGGGAGATCGAGCGCACGGTTCAGCCCTCATCGGGAGAGCCGGCGGAGGGCTGATCCCGACGTTCGGGACGGCGAGGGCAGGCGGCGTCGCCGAGGGTGGCCTCCACGCGGTCGAGCCGCGCGGCGACCTCGCCCAGGGCGCGGCGCAGACCGAGTACCCGTCGGCGGAGGATCCGGCGCTCCGTATCTGTCAACGGCATGAGGTGACTCCTGGTCATGGCTGGTCTGGGATCACCGGGGGATCGCGGTGCCCTCAGATCTCGGACATGAAGGAGGATCACCCATGGAACCGTCCGAACTCCAACAACCAGGAGTTGTACAACCCGTAGTTGTAGACGGCTTGCCGTAGGGCGTCCGGGACTGGGACGCCGGTCAGCTCAGCAGCGTGGCCCGATGGGTCCAGGCGTGGCGCAGCAGGGCGGCGCCGGCGGCCTGGAAGGGACGCTCGGTGGTGAGGCGCTCGACGGTCTCGGCGGTGAAGGGGAACAGCCCGGACCGGGCCTGGTCGGCGTCCTCGGGGTGGGCCAGCCGGCCCTCGCCGTTGGTGGCGGCGACCTGCCCGATCACCTCGTCCCACCACGGGGCGTCGATGGTGAGGACGGTGAGCAGGTCGGTGGCCAGGGACAGCGGGTCCACCCCGAGTCCGAGGACGTAGGCGCGGACCTGTCCGTCGCGCTGGGCCTGGTCCAGGCGGGCGGCGGTGGGCCAGGCCGCGTAGTCGATGGGCATGTCCTGGTCGTGGTCCTCGGACTCGCCCAGGAGTTCCTCGGCGAACTCCCGGATCAGGCACCGCCACAGCGAGAAGTCGTTGACCTGGTGCTGGTGTGGCTCGGCCGAGGACTGGAAGATCCCGACCGGCATCACCATGTACAGGCCACCGGCGTGCCCGACCTTGGCCGGGTCGCGCCAGTGCAGCGGGAACCCGGCGGTGCCGGTGGCGGCGTCGTGGCGCAGGACCAGGGTGGCCACGGCCATGTTCATCGGGCGCCGAGCTGGGTCGCAGGGGTCCCCGACCGCGTCCCGCAGCGGCGTGCCGGCACCGGTACCGAGCCGGGCGGCAGCCAACTCATGCGCGCACGCCTCACCCAGGTTGATCCCGTCGAAGTAGCTGCCCGGACCGAAGCCGAGCCGTGTCTCCTCCGCGGAGGGATCGGCGCTGGGCAGGGAGCCGGGGAATGCGACCGTGCGCAGCTGGTATGTGCTGCGGTCCTGGAACACCCTTGGCGAGGCCAGCTCCCGCATCGCCTTCGCATAGCTTGGGTACCGCGTGCCGTCGGGACGTCGGGGTCGCACGGCCTCGGCGACCTGCTCCGTTCCTGTGACACCGGAGGTGCGCGAGCCGGCCTCCCAGATGAGTTGGACCTGGTCCAGGGGGAGAGGGGCGTCCAGGATCCACTCGGGGCGGGTCAGCAGCGACGTGCCGGCGAACCGCGCGGTGTCCTGGTGGAGCTCTGCCGCGGCCGCGTCGAGCTCGCGGCGGTGCTGCTGCAGGTATGCCCTGACCCGCAGCCACTCCCGCTGGTCGGTGGTCAGTTCGGCGGCTTCGTGGCTGTCAGGAGCGGGCATCCCGTGGGTCTCCGATCACAGTCCGAGTAGGTGGGCTCGATGCTGCCAGGCCAGCGACAGGCAGGCTGCCCCAGGAGAGGCCATCGGCTCCGCGGTCAGCATCCGCGTCACCGTCTCCTCGGTGAACGGCACGCCGTCGATCGGTGCCCCGCCCGCGACGTTCACGATCTCGCCTTCGTCGTTGAACCGGACGGCGTCACCGAAGACACGGGTGAACACGTCGTCGTCGAGGACCACGACGGTCAGGATCGTCGCGGCCAGGGTTAGCGCGTCCAGCCCGAGCCCCAGCACCGCGGCGAATGCTGTCCCGTGACGCCGAGCCTGCGTCAGCTGCTGGTACAGCGGCCAACCCTCGTAGTCGATGGGCTGGGTACGGGTGCCGTCATGCTCGGGGGTGCCGAGGAGTTCCTCGGAGTACTCCCTCACGATGTTGCGCCACAGGTCGAAGTCACAACGGCGGTCCCA
>JAAYAH010000224.1 GCA_012719445.1 Actinomycetales bacterium
GATCGTCCCGCACGACTCCAACGACGTGTTGGACCGCAACGAGATCCGCGACCCCGCACTCATCGTCGCCGAGTCCCGGATCACCACCCGCTCCATCGACGACCCCGACAACGAATTGATCGCCGCCTGCACCGCCGCCACGAAATCCCCACCCGCATACACCTGCGACCCACCCCGCCGCGCCGTCCACGTCCCCCCACTCACCGACACCTCCGCACCCGGCGTCCCCTGCCCACACGACCCCGACGACCCCCCACCACCCGACGACGTGCCGCCGGTGTCGACCTTGGTCAACCGCCACTGCTGGTTGGCGCCACCGGTGTCGGGGTACTGGGAGATCCGGGCGCCGTCGGCCGTCGACCACCCCCACAGGTCCATCGCCTTGCCGGAGTGGCGGTTGACGAAGCGGACGTAGCCGTCGGACTGCACCACGGCCTGCCACTGCTGGTTGTACCCGGTGGTCACCGGCCACTGGCGCAGCTCGGCGCCGTCGGCGGTGTTCCAGCCCCACAGGTCGACGGCCTTGCCGCTGTGCCTGGCCACGATGCGCCACCACCCGGACGCGGCGGCCTCGAAGCGGAACTGCTGGCAGGGCGCACCGGTGGCGGCCCACTGCTGGATCATCGCACCGTCGGCGGTGTCGCAGTTCGGGACGTCGATCAGCTTGCCGCTGTGCCGGTTGGCGATGGTGTACCAGTCACCGGCGTCGATGGTCGCCGCCGAGGCCGGCCCGGACGCGACCGAGGCGGTGAGCCCGGCGGCGACCAGGGCGAGGGCGACGGCGAGGGCCGGCCGCCTGCCGCGGGAGCGGATGACGGGAGGACGGTGGGGAACCGACGGAGGTCGCATGGTCTTCCTTTCCGGTGGGCGCCGCGGTACGGACAGCGGGCGGTCCGCCGGCGGGCGACCGCCTCGCGGACCGGTGATCCGGGAACGTGCGCCGAGGAGGATCAGAGAGGTGACGCCGGCGACGATGATCGGATAACAGGATGTCGCCCATCAGATGTCATGAAACGGACACGATGACCGGAACGGGCGCCGACAGGGGCGACCGGAACGGGCGCGAGAACGGACGTCGGAGGGAGCGCCGACAGGGCGACCGGAGCGGGCTGCGCCGGCTCAGCCCCAGGCCTGGTCGACCGCCTCGACGAGCATGTGTCCCGGGTGCTCGATGAGCAGGTGCCGCCCGTCCTGCACGACCGGCCGACCGGCCACGAGCAGGGTGTCGATGTCGGCGGCGGAGGCGGCCATGACGACCTGCTCCGGCAGCACGCCCGCGGTTCGGACGGAGTCGGTGCGCACGCTGACGAGATCGGCGAACGCCCCCACCTCGACCCGGCCGGCCTCCGGCCAGCCCAGGGCGGCGTGACCGTACACGGTCATCGCGTCCACGAGCTCCGAGACGGCGAACCGACCCCGGTCCCCGGTGGCCAGCCGCTCGTGCATCTCCAGCCCGCGCGCCTCCTCGAAGAGGTCGACGACGGCGTTCTGGTCGGTGCCGAGGGTCAGCGACGACCCCGCGTCGGTGAGGTCCCGGCTGGGACCGATGCCGTCGGCGACGTCCCGCTCGGTCGTCGGGCAGATGCAGGTGCTCGTGTGCGAGCCGCCGATGAGCGCGACGTCCTCGGGGGTGAGGTGGGTGGCGTGCACGGCCGAGACCGAGGAGTGCAGGACCCCGTGGTCGGCGAGCAGCCGGGTCGGGGTCACCCCGTACGCGGCGAGACAGGCGGCGTTCTCCGACCTCTGCTCGGAGAGGTGCATCTGCAGCGGCCGCCGGGCGCCGTCGGCCTCCGTCGTCGCGTCGACGATGTCGGCGAACTGGTCGGCCGGCACGGCACGCACGGAGTGGATGCCGGCTGCCACCCGGAAGAACGCGTCGTCGGCCAGCGCGCTGACCCGGTTGGCCCAGCCCTCGGCGTCCCCGTCGTCGAAGCGACGCTGCACACCCTCCAGGGGCACCCCGATGCCCGCCGAGAGGTAGCAGGTGTCCAGCAGGGTGAGCCGGATGCCGGCCCGTCTGGCGGCCTCCCGCAGCGCCTCGCCCATGGCGTTGGGGTCGCCGTAGCGGGCACCACCAGGGCCGTGGTGCAGGTAGTGGAACTCCCCGACGCAGGTCACCCCGGCCAGCGCCATCTCGGCGTACACGGCGGTGGCCAGGTCGCAGTAGGACTCCGGGTCCATCCGGGCGGCGAGGGCGTACATGCGCTCCCGCCACATCCAGAAGGTTCCGCCGCTGTCGTGGGTGCGCCCGCGCAGGGCCCGGTGGAACGCGTGCGAGTGGACGTTGGCGAACCCCGGAAGGACGACGCCGCGGAGCCGGGTCTCGCCGTCCCCCGGCTGGACCCCCGGGGTCACCTCGTCGATCCGCCCGTCCTCGCCGACGACGATCCGGACCCCCTGCGTCAGCCCATGGGGCAGCCACGCCCGCTCACACCACCACGTGGTGACAGAGGAGTCCTGCTTGCGCTGACGGCGCGCACTCACGATCGGCACCTTCCCACGACGACGGGTCCCGTACCTGACGCCGCGCCGTTCAACATAGCGAGGTTATAGACGATCTGATCGCCACAGGAAGCCCGAATGTGACATCAACCCCCGAAATGACGACGGCCGGTCGGTCGAGAGGACGAGACCAGCGTGCACCCGCCGTCTCCGCCCCCGGCTGCCGGGTCCGACCGGGGTCATTGCGAGCGAGCCGTACCACAGGACAGCGGCGTGGCCCAGATCCAGGCGATGTGAGATTCACCTTTCTCCCTCGTCCCAACGCACCGCGCCCCGATTCCCGTTGGTCGGACGAGCGGGCGGGGAACCGACGGGGCCGCCCGACGTCGTGGACGAGGTGAACGGGAGAGGTCATGAACTGGTGGGGTCGACGAGGCCGACACGAGGTGGCGGCAGGTGATCGATCGGCAGGTGGTCGGTCGGCAGGTGGTCGGTCGGCAGGTGGTCGGTCGGCACACCGTCGGTCCGCAGCCGGTCGACCGGTCGGCGGTCGATCCGCGGTGGTGCCGGTTCTCGCGGCGCTGGCCCTTGCGGCTCCGCCCGCGGTGGGGGCCGGACCGGCGACCGGGGCCGTGGCGTCCACCGGGACCGGAGCATCGGGTAGCGCCACCGCGTCCGGCGGGTCGACGGCGGCGAAGCGGTCCGTCGCCCTCGGCAGATCGCATTCGGTGACGCTGATCACCGGTGACACGGTCCGGGTGCGGATGGTGGACGGCGTCCCACAGGTCTCGACGGATCCGTCGCAGCACCTCGCGGGGGTGGTGCGTCGCCAGGGCAGGAACGTGTACGTCGTCCCGTCGACGGCGATGTCCCTGGTGGCCTCGCGCAGGGTCGACCCGGAACTGTTCAACATCACGAAGCTGATGGCACAGGGCCGCTCGGACGCGCGCAGCACCACCCTCCCGGTGATCGTGGCCTCGGAGCGGGGCGCGCTCGCCCAGGATCCGCCGCGCAGGCCGCGGGCAGGAGCCCCGGCCGCACCCCGGGCCAGCAAGGCACGGCGGAAACTGCCGGCGCTGGGTGCCACGGCCGTCACGGTGTCCAAGGCTCGGGCGGAGCACTTCTGGGCCGACGTGACCGAGGCGGACGCCGGTGCGGGCACTGCGGAGGGGACCGCACCGACCGAGCTGGCCGACGGCCTGGGCAAGCTCTGGCTCGACGGCCGGGTGCGGGCGACCCTCGACCGGTCGGTCCCGCAGCTCGGGGTGCCGGCCGCAGGGAAGAAGGGCCTGACCGGCAAGGGCGTGAAGGTCGCCGTCCTGGACTGCGGGGTCGACGACCAGAACGCCGACGTCGCCCCCGCGGTGATCGCGGAGCGGGACTTCGCCGGTGAGGGCGACACCGACGACCACTGCGGGCACGGTACCCACGTGGCCTCGATCGTGGCCGGGTCCGGCAGGAACTCGAACGGGAGGTACCGGGGCGTGGCTCCCGGGGTGTCCCTCCTGGACGGCAAGGTCCTCGACGAGGACGGCTGGGGCGAGGAGTCCTGGATCCTCGCCGGCATGCAGTGGGCCGTCGACCAGGGCGCCGACGTGATCAACATGAGCCTGGGCGGGGACGCCACCGACGGCACGGACCCGCTCTCGGCGGCCGTGGACGCCCTCAGCGCCTCCTCCGGCGCCCTGTTCGTCATCTCCGCGGGGAACGAGGGCGAGGACGGCGAGAACACCATCGGCTCACCGGGCACGGCGGCGTCCGCGCTGACCGTCGGGGCCGTGGACCGTGAGGGGCAGGTCGCGGAGTTCTCCAGCCGCGGCCCGCTCCCTGGCGGCTCGGCCAGGGTCAAGCCCGAGGTCACCGGCCCGGGCGTCGACATCGTCGCGGCCCAGGCCGACGGCACCGAGGCCGGCGACGTCGCTGCCTCCGGGTACGTGACGCTCTCGGGGACGTCGATGGCGGCCCCGCACGTGGCCGGTGCCGCAGCGATCCTGGCCCAGGCCCACCCCTCGTGGACGGGAGCGCGGCTGAAGGCGGAGCTGGTCGCCACGGCCAGGCCGAGCACGGACGCCCCGGTGTGGTCCCAGGGCACCGGACTGATCGACGTCGCGGCCGCGGTGGACGGCACCGTCGAGGTCAGCCCCGCCAGCCTGGACCTCGGGTTCCTCGACTGGCCGCACGGTGACGACCCGGCGGTCACCCGCACGGTGACCTACACCAACGGCGGCCCGTCCACGGCCGACCTGACCCTGGCGGCGTCGCTGGCCGACGCCGGGGGCGATGCCTTCCCGGAGCAGGGCGTCACCGTCACCCCGACGTCGCTGTCCCTGGCCCCCGGCGCCTCCGGGAAGGTCTCGGTCACGGTCGACCCGGACGCCGCGGGGGTCGGCGCCTGGGGCGGGTACCTCACGGCATCCGTTCCCGGCACGGCGAACGGCACGGCGAGCGGTGCGGCGAGGGTCGTCACCCGCACGGCTCTCGGTCTGGTCAAGGAGACCGAGAAGTACGACGTCGAGATCAGGGCCATCGACCGCTCCGGTCGGCCGACGTCCGCCTTCGACGCCCAACTGGTGAACGTCGAAACGGCCGAGGGGTTCATGTCCCTCCCACCGGTGGTGGACGGCGTCCAGCGGGTCCGGGTCCCGGTGGGCACCTGGAGCGTCGGCACCGCCGTCACCGAGGAGGACGGCGTCTCCATGTCGCAGGTCGTGCGACCCGAGGTGGTGGTGGACCACGACCTCACCCTGACGCTGGACGCCCGGACGGCGAAGCCCCTGGCCGCAGCGGTCACCGACGTCCGGGTGTCGGGGGTGATAGGCGTCGTCGACTACTCGTGGACGTCCGCCGATGCCGCCACGAACTCCTCGTTCCTCGTGTGGAGCGACCCGGACGCGGTGTTCCAGACCCCGACGGGGAAGGTCTCCCACCCGGGATTCGCATCCTCGGCGCGGGCCGAGTTCAAGGATTCGGAGATCTCCGCGTCCCTGCACGGCGACCCACGCGCGAAGGACTCCTTCGCACTGTGGTCGCAGTGGGAGGACAAGGCCCTGGAGGGGCGCCACACGGTGACCCTGGTCCCGGCACCGCCCGCCGGCCGGGCCGTGCGTCCGAGAGGTGCCTACGCCCTGCTCGTCGCGGACGAGGACCCGGAGACGCCGGAGGACGACGCCGTCGCCGAGCTGGTGTCGCGGGGCGCCGCAGGGGTCGTCCTGGTCCACGGCGCGGACAGGGGGTTCGCCTCGCTGGAGAAGCGCACCGTGCCGGCCCTGATGACGGACGCCGCCACCGGCAGCCGCCTTGCCGCCGCGCTGGGTCACCGGTCCGGCCGCCTCACCTTCGACTGCGCGCAGTGGACCAGGCCGAGCTACACCCTCGGCAGGGTCGTGCAGGGCAAGGTCCCCGAGACCGTCGCCCTGCGGGCCCGCCGCCGTGACCTCGTGGAGGTGCGCAGCGAGATCCGGGCCCAGAACGCCGACGCGGTGGGTGAACTCTCCTACCCGGTCCTCGGCCCCGACAACAGCGGTGGAGGGCTCATCCATCGGGTGAAGGCAGGAACGGTCCGCACCGACTACCTGCCCGCGGGCCTGCGTATCCAGGCCTCGTGGGTCATGGGCGCCGACATGAACGCGGGGTCGGTGGATCTCTGGAGCGGCGACTCCGCCATGGAGTGGACGTCGACGATGCCGGCCCACCGGGCCGGCGCGAAGGTCCGGCAGACCTGGATGAACGCCGTCCTGGCCCCGAGCACGGCGCACTCCGACGCCCCGGACCTGATCCCGTCGCTGTCCGGGGACCAGGTCGACGGCCTCGTCTCGTCGTTCACGGACGGCTCGGGCCACCGGACCGAGTACTCCGGAGACGGGTCGGCCGCCTGGACGCTGACCAGGAACACGTCCCGGGGGAAGGTGGTGGCCGACGGCACGGACCCGTGGGTGTCGGCGACGCTACCGACCGGTCGCGGCCGGTACGTGCTGTCGTTCAGGGCGTCGCGGGCCCTGCCGCTGTGGCGGACGTCGCCGTCGGTGCGGTCGGTGTGGTCGTTCACGGCCGACGTCGCGGCGTCCGACGAGGACGACCCGTCCGGCGAGGACGCGGCCACGCCGCTGCCGCTGCTGGACGTGCGGACGAGACTGCCGCTGAACGTCACGAACACGGCGCGCGCCGGCAGGCCGATGACGTTCGCCGTCACCGGTGTCCTCGCCGGGGCGGACACGACGAGGGTCAAGACCATGACCGTCGAGATCTCCGCTGACGGCGGCAGGCACTGGCGGCGGGCCACGCTGACACGGGTGGACGCCGACACCTTCCGGGCGAAGGTGGTCAACCCGAAGGTCACCGGCAGCGGGGCCGCCCGCGGGGCGGTGGCCCTGCGGATCACGGCGAAGGCAGCTCAGGGCAGCACGGTCGTCCAGACGGTCAAGGCCGCCTACCGGGTGCGGTAGGGACGACGCCGGGCAGGTCGGCACGACGCGAGGTCGTGCCGACCTGCCCGGCGATCACGGGTCGGTGGCCCGCGCTCGACGGACCACCGGGGGGATCAGCTGGCGGTGCAGGTCACGGTCGGGACGGCGTTGGAGCCGTTCCAGGACCCGAGGAACCCGAAGTTGGTGCTCCCACCGGCGGACAGCGTGCCGTTCCACGACATGTTCGTCGCCGTGACGCTGGAACCACTGGTGGTCACATTCGCGCTCCAGTACTGGTTGAGGGTCTGGCCGTCGGGGAACGTCCAGGTCACCCGCCAGCCGCTGATCGCGGAGCTCCCGGCGGTGACCTTGACGTCACCCTGGAAGCCTCCCGGCCACTGCCCGGCCACCGTGTAGGTCGCCGAGCACGCCTTCCCACCCGAACTGGTCGTGGTCGTCGTGGTCGGCGGCCTGGTGGTCGTCGTCGTGGTGGTCGTGGTCGTCGTCGGCGGCCGCGTCGTGGTGGTCGTGGTCGTCGGCGGCCGCGTCGTCGTGGTCGTCGTGGTGGTGGTGGTGGTCGGCGGCCTGGTGGTGGTGGTCGTGGTCGTCGGCGGCCGCGTCGTGGTCGTCGTGGTCGTCGTGGTGGTGGTCGGCGGCCTGGTGGTGGTCGTGGTCACCGAGCCGGACGGGTCGGCGTACTGGACGCCGCGACCGTTGGTGCCGAGGTAGACCCGGCCGTAGATCCGCGGGTCACCGGTCAGCGCGTCGCCCATGTTGCCGAACTGGTGCTTGTCGTCGTTGATCCGGACCCAGTTCGCGGCCTTGTCGTCCGACCGGAACACCCCGGTCACCCCGTCGACCGTGCCGACGATGTAGATCGCCTGGTAGGACGCACCGGGTGCGGCCTTCCCGAAGCCCACGCTGCGGGCCCCGGTCACATTCGAGACCTTGGTGAACGTGGCACCGGAGTCGGTGGAGCGGTACAGGCCGCCGGAGTCGCCGGCCAGCCAGATGTCGCCCTCGGCGCCGGGGACGGCGCGGAAGTTGACCGAGGTCGGCAGCCCGGAGGCCGTCTGGGTGAACGACTGCCCGCCGTTGGTGCTGACGTAGAAGGTGCCGTTGGAGACCGCGTAGAACTTCTGCGGGTTCACCCGGTCCGACTCGACCTTCGCGTTGGCCGGCACGCCCTGGGAGGCGCTCCAGGAGTTGCCGAAGCCCACCGAGTAGTGCACCTGGATGCCGGGGTCGCCCGGCGCCCAGACGAAGCGGCTGCCGTCGGCCGCGGCCGCGACCGTGCCGCCGTTGTTGACCCCGCCGGGCTCCTGGCCCTGGAACCAATTCGAACCGCCGTCGGTCGAGAACGCCACGTGGGCGTCGTTCGGCCGATCGGAGTCGGTGAAGTTGCCGGACCGCACCATGACGCTCGGGTTGGTCTCGGCGTAGTCGACGGACGTGGTCGAGGTGAAGACCGGGGTGGACATCATCTTCGACGGCACCTTGGTCAGGTCGGTGTGCACGAAGCCGCTGATGTCACCGAGACCGCTGACCAGCGAGGCGCCGGTCGGTGGGCTCATCAGGTCGAGGACCGCGGTCTCCTCCAGCCCCTGGGCCACCGGCTTGATGGTGATCTGGTCACCGGCGTCCCAGGCGGTGAGGTTCGTCGTCCCGTAGATCGTCGCCCCGGTGCCGTACATCATCCGGTTCGAGTTGAACGGGTCGATCTGCAGCTCCTCGGTCATCCAGCCGAGCTTCGGGGTGACCTCGGGCGGCTGCGGGTTGGCGCTGAAGGTAAGCCACGGGGCGCCGGAGATGTCCATCGTGTAGCGGAACGAGCGGCTGGGGTAGCTGGTCCAGTCCCAGGCCTTCGTCCAGGTGGCACCGGAGTCGGTGCTGCGGAAGATCTGGATGTCCGGCCACCAGGAGATCTGCGTCGTCACCATGATCGTGCTGGGGTTCTGCCGGTCGATGGTCAACCCGCTGTAGCCGAAGTAGGCGTCGCCGCTCGAGGAGGGGACCGGGCTGATCTGCGTCCACGTACCCGTGGCGATGCTGTACTTCCACACGTCGCCCTTGGCCCCGTCGTACGGGCCGCCGGTGTCGGAGGTGGCGATGTAGAGCAGCTTGTTGGTCGGGTCGATGACGCCCTTGTGCGCCATGTACCCGGTGGGCTGGCCGGCGACCCGCTCCCAGCTCGTCCCGCCGTTGGTGCTGCGGTAGACGGTGTTCTCCTTGTCGGCCACCCCGACATAGATGCCCTGGGTCGCGCTGCCCGCCGAGCCGGTGGACTTGTCGAAGGTCACCCAGACGACACCCTGGTTGTCGGCCGTGTAGTCGTTGGCCGGGTCCTGGACGTAGTTGCCGACGTTGGGGAAGTTGGTCACCTGCGACCAGGTGACCCCGGAGTCGGTGGACCGCCACAGGCCCTTACCGCTGGGCGCGCCGAAGTACAGGACGCTGTTCTTGTTGGGGTCGACCGCGAGGCGCTCACCCATGCCCCGGCCGGGCATGTTTCCGCCGAGCTTGAACGGCAGGGTCGTGATCTGCCAGGTGTTGCCGCGGTCCGAGGAGCGGATGATCGCGCCGTTGTTGGGGTCCCAGCTGTTGGTGTACATCCCGACCGCGGCGTACACCTTGTCGGCGTCCACGGGGTCGGGAGCGATGCTCACGCCGCCGAGGTAGCCCCACCTGTCCCAGCCCACCCAGTCGGTCAGCGGGATCCAGCGGGAGGTGGAGGGGTTCCACCGGTAGAGACCGCCCATGTCGGTGCGGGCGTAGATGAGGTCCTTCTCGGCGGGGCTGAACTCGATGCCGGGGACGAACCCGCCACCGACGATCTCGACGTTCTTCCATGTGTATGCCTGGGAGGCGGCCGCGGTCGCCACGGGTGCGGTGGCGACCTGCGAGACCGCAGCCAGGGACGCGGCGACCAGGATGCCTGACGCCGCGCCGACAAGACTCTTGCGCATGGGTCCCTCTTCGACGACGGGGATGGTCAAGGGGCTCGACCCACCGGATCGGCGTCCAGTCGTCCGTCGCGCGGGGTCCAGGGAAGACACGGACCGCACGATGTCGACACGACGCTCGGGCGCAGCTGACTGGCGGGGCGTACGACGGATTGTCGAAACGCTTCGCATGCGGCTCCGGGGCAGACCTTCACACGTTTTGATGGCGGTGTCAACGAGGTGATGTCGATGCCGACGAGTGGATTCACCCCATCACGGACGCCTCGGACGAACCGGTTCAGCAATGGCAGGACCGTTGCCTCTCCGTCTCCTCATCGACGAGGACTTCGGTGCCTTCGCCACCGCACGCCACCACGCCCTGCTGCGTACCGCCGTCCTGCTCACCGGTTCCCTCTCCGGCGGCGAGGTCGTCCGTTGGGCGGAGGCGCCGGATCCCCCGTATCCCGGATCCTGACCCGAAGGGCCACATCAGCGCATGTTGACACTTAATGTCGCTTTATGATCACTCATAGCCACATTCGGGGAGGCATCGGCCTCGCCCTCGCGTCCCTGCTCGCCCTGAGCTGCGCGGCCTGCGGGTCGACGGACGACGCGGCCGCCGACGCGCTCGACCGGGTCGACGCGTCGTCGGCGTTGTCGTCGACGGACGCCGGCACGACCTCGCTCTCGGACACCCGGTCCACCACGACCACCACGACCGGACCGGAGATCACCCACCGGACCGTCCGGGTGCGCAGGGCGATCGCGTTCCGCACCCGGACCGTCAAGGACGCCTCCCGCGACGAGGGGACCCGTGCCGTCGTCACCCGGGGGACCAACGGGGTGCAGGAACTCGTCTACCGGGTGAGGGTGGTCGACGGGGTGACGACGACACGGACCCTGATCCGGAAGGTGACCGTCAAGAAGCCGGTGACCAGGGTCGTCGCCGTCGGCACCAGGAGCGCCTCGTCGTGCGACCCGAACTACAGCGGCTGCGTGCCGATCGCCAGCGACGTCGACTGCGCCGGCGGCAGCGGCAACGGGCCCGCCTACCTGGACACCGCGGTACGGATCATCGGGGTCGACATCTACGACCTGGACCGTGACGGCGACGGCTGGGGCTGCGAGGACGAGTGACCGGTCGCCCGCGACCGGGACCGGCACGCCGGCTCAGGCGCTCCCAGTGACCGGAACTACCGCATCGGTTCGCCGAGAATCTCCCGTGACAACGTCCGGCAGGGCACACTGCTGAGGTCGACCCGGAGAGGCCCGCCGCCATCACCACCTGTCGGTATGCGAGAGTGCGCGGCATCGACGACGGCGGCGCGCGGGGTGTGGATCTGCGAACCGCCTCTGGGCGGGACAAGGAGCGTTGGTCGTGGTCACGATCGCGGATGTGGCGAAGGCCGCCGGGGTGTCCAGCAGCACGGTGTCCTACGTGCTCAGCGGGAAGCGACCGATCTCGCCGACGACCCGGGAACGGGTGCTTCGCAGCATCCAGCGCCTCGGGTACCACCCCCATGCCGGGGCACGCGCCCTGGCCAGCCACAAGACCAACGTGCTCGCCCTGGTCGCCCCGCTGCGCCACGACGTCGTCGTCCCCGTGATCATGCAGTTCGCCACGGCCGTCGTCACCGCGGCCCGGCGCCACGACCACGACGTCCTGCTGCTCACCCAGGACGAGGGGCCCGACGGCATCGCCCGGGTGACCAGCAGCGCCATGGTCGACGCGCTCATCGTCATGGACATCGAGAGCGACGACCCCCGGGTCCCGCTGCTCGCCGAGCGGCGCCAGCCCGCCGTCCTCATGGGCCTGCCCGCCGACCCGATGGGGCTGAGCTGTGTCGACCTGGACTTCACCGCGGTCGGCAGGCTCGCCGTCGAGCACCTCGTCGGGCACGGTCACCGCGCGATCGCCCTCATCGGGCAGCCGTCCGCGGCCTACGCCCGCGGCACCAGCTACGCGCCCCGGCTGCTCGACGGCTTCACCGCCGGCCTGCGCGGGAGCGGGAACGGGGTGCACGGGATCGCCGAGCCGTGCGAACAGACCTACGCCGGAGTCACCGAGTGCCTCGACCGGGTCCTGGCGCAGATGCCGGACGTCACCGGGTTCGTCGTGCACAACGAGCCGGCGCTCGGGCCGCTCCTGGACCAGTTGCGGGAGCGCGGGCGGCTGGTCCCCACGGATGCGTCCGTCGTCGCGATCTGCCCCACCAGCGACGCGCTGAGCCAGCCGGTCCGGCTCACCTCCATCGACATCCCGGCCTCCGAGGTGGGCACGGTCGCCGTCGAGATGGTGATGAACCAGCTCCAGCACGGCGGTGGGCCCGAGACCCGGCTGCTGGCCCCGCACCTCACCGAGCGGAACAGCTGCGCGCCGCCCCCCTCGACCACCTGACCCGGGCGACCCCCGAACCCGGTCGACACGGTCCGGCGAGTCACCCGGCCCCGGGATCGGTCCCGTCGGAGGGCTCCACGGGATCCGGCGGGCTCGCGGAGCCCTGGACCAGGTCGAAGTACCGGTCGAACTCGGCCTCGGTCCGCAGTCGGCCGAGCTTGCCGAACTCGCGGTCCATGGCCAGCACCACGTGCTCCATGCTGATCGCGCCGGTCACCTCACCGGTGCCGCCGGTCCTCTCCCTGTCCTCTGCTCCCCTGTCCCCTGTCCCCTGCTCCCCCGCCCGGCCGTCCGCTGCTCGCCCGGCCCCTGCGGCGAGGAACGCCGCGGTGAGGGCGACGTTGCGGATCACCCCTCCGGTCACCTTGAACTGCCGGGCCAGGAAGTCCAGGTCGATCCCGTCCCGTGGCGCCGCGGGAGGGAAGCTGCGCTCCCAGATCGCCCGGCGCTGCTGCTCGTCCGGGGACACGAAGTCGAGGGCGACGCTGATCCGCCGCAGGAAGGCCTGGTCGATGTTGCGCTGGAGGTTGGTGGCCATCACCACGAGGCCGTCGTAGCTCTCCAGCCGCTGCAGCAGGTAGGCCACCTCGATGTTGGCGTACCGGTCGTGCGCGTCGCTGACCTCCGAGCGCTTGCCGAAGATCGCGTCGGCCTCGTCGAAGAAGAGCACCATGTCCCCCGCGGCGGCCGCGGAGAAGATGCGCTCGAGGTTCTTCTCCGTCTCCCCGATGTACTTGCTCACCACCGCCGACAGGTCGACCTTGTACAGGTCGAGGCCGAGGGCGTTGGCGACGACCTCGGCCGCGAGGGTCTTGCCGGTGCCGGACGGCCCGGCGAACAGCGCGACCACCCCGGTGGACGGCACCGTCGGATAGCCCCACTCGCCGTACACCCGGCCGCGGAGGCGGTGCCGGTCGGCGAGCTCGTGGAGCTGACGCTTCTGGTCCTCGGGAAGGACGAGGTCCGCCCAGTCCCGGCGCGGCCGCACCCGCAGCGCGACCCCCTCCAGCAGCCCTCCGGCGAGGCGGCGGATCCCCTCCGCGACCCGGGCGCCGTCACCGTCGCTGGCCGCGGTCACCAGCCGCAACTGCTCCCTGGTCATCCGGATGCCCTGCGGCGGGTCGGCGCCGAAGGCGGACGACCAGTCGGCGTCCGTCGCGATGCCGTCGGTGACCTGGAGCTCCCGGTGCGGCACCCGGGGCAGGCTCTCCAGGGGGAGCTCCCGTGGCGAGCTCAGTGCCCAGCACAGGTGCCCTGCCCGCCGGACCCGGTCGCGGAGGACGTCGTCCGGCGACCCGGTGAGTTCAAGCACGACACCGGCCCCGGTGACCCCCGCCTCGCGGACCAGCGCGTCCCACCCGGCGGCGTCGAACGGCGGGGAGGCCACCAGCAGGTGTCGGTCCCCGAGCACGCCCGAGACCACCCACAGCCTGCTCTCCCGGTCGGCCCCGTTGACCAGGAGCAGCGGTCCCGGCGGCCGGTCGGCGGCGAGTCCTGGCCGCCACCAGGTGCCGACCGGGAGCGCGGGGTCGGGGGAGTCGTCGCCGACCAGGGCCCAGACCACCCTGGTCGCCACCGAGCACATCCGCCGCGCCCACGGCCCGGTCGGCTCGACGTCCACCAGCGCCGCCCGGCACAGCGGACCGGCCGGTGAGACCGCGAGCAGCGCGGTGTCGGCCAGCAGCCGGGGCAGGACCGCCAGCGTCAGCCGGGGCAGGTGGACGCTGTCCTGCAGGTAGGAGACCAGCCGCTGCCGCTGGGGATCCAGCTCGACCGCGACGAGCAGGGCGAGGACCTCGGCCGCGGTGGCGTCCAGCGCGCAGCGGCGGACGACGGTCCGGAACCGGTCGGCCCACCGATCGGGCCCGTCGTCGTCCGCTCCGAGCCAGGTCAGGAAGGCGTGCCGGGCGTCGGCCAGGGCGGGGGCGAATGCCTTACGAAGGGCCGACGCGTCCTCGGCGGGAGGGCTCTGGATGCCGGGCAGGCTCCGCAGAGCCCGTTCCACGTCGGCGTCCTCGACGTACATCCCGGCGAAGTCGCGCGGTGGGACCCCGGCCACGATCCGGCACAGCGCGGCCTCCCGCTGCAGCAGGACGTCGGCGAGGACCTCCCACGGAGCGGGTCCGCCGGGCGGGTCGTACCGGTCGCTCGTCACCGTCGGCCGCTCAGATGACCCCGGCCCTGGTGGCCATGCCGACGGCCTGGGCGCGGGTCTTGCAGTTGAGCTTCGTCAGCACGTCGTGGACGACGTTCTTCACGGTCCGCTCCGAGTACCGCAGGTCGAGGGCGATCCGCCGGGTGTCGTGCCCCTCGGCGAGGAGCCGGAGGACGTCCCGCTCCCGCTCGGTGAGCGCGCCCGGCGCGGTGGCGGAGCTGCGGGAGGCGTGCTCCAGGAGTCTGGGCAGGACACCGGGCGGCAGGGTGGTGCGGCCCTGGGAGACCGCGCGGGCCACCATGACGAGGAGCTCGGGGGTGAGCTCCTCGTGGAACAGGATGGCGCCGACCCCGGCCCTGGCGATCTCGTGGAGGTGGGCGTCCCTCGGCTCCCGCACGGTCGCCACCAGGCCGATCTCGGTGCCGGCGACCAGGCGCAACACCGTGGCCAGTCCCGGCCCGTCGGCGTCGAAGACCAGCAGGCCGGCCCGTTCGAGGTCGGGCACGGGCTTCAGCCCGTCGCTCTCCCCCACGACGGTGAACCCCGCCGCGGCGAGGGTGACGGCCATTCCCCGCCGGATCACGGCGTGCGGATCGTCGATCCACACGTGGCGCGGACTCACTGTCACCGCCATGCTCTGCCCCCGAAAGCGGAATGCCGCACCGTCAGAAGGAAGAGGCACCGCACCGAGCGCGCGGGGCCTTGTTGTGCATAATCCGAGGTGAGGCGGGACCAGCGCAAGCAGAACCACGAATCGTGTTCACACAGGTTCACTCGGTTCCACCGACCCGTCGGCACCGACTACCGGGATCCGCGTCCGGTGTTCCTTCGTCACCCCGGGTTCCCACCGACGTCTCGGTAATGGTTCTTCGCGGGGTCGGGGCTCCCGGCCGGATCACGGGGTGAGCGCGGCGGAGAGGACCGCCCGCGCCGTGTCGGCGTCCCCGAACAGCTCGATCCCACCGCCGTCCAGGTCGCAGCGCTTCCACAACAGGAGCAGCAGGGCACCCGCGGACCCCCGCAGGGTGGCGTCGGTCTCGACGTCCCCGGCCGAGGCGGCACCCGTCCCGTCGCCCGCGAGCACCCGGCGCCACGGCGTCCGCGGTGCCGTGTCCCCGCCGAGGGACGGGTCCCCACAGGGCAGCGGCCCGTCCCCGGGTGACCGGGGGCTCGTGATCTCGAGTGCCACCGACCCGGGGAGCGGCGGGATCCTCCCCAGCCGCACCTGGCGGGGGAAGAACAGGTCGACGACCTCGGCGACACCGTCCCGGGCCAGTTCCTCGTCCACCGGCGCCCGGACACCCTGCGAGTCCTGGGCGTCCCACAGGTGAATCGCCGTCTCCAGGGCCTGGCGCCGGGCCCAGAACTCGGTGAGCTGCGGCCGGGGGCCGAAGGTCCAGCAGGGGGTCGTGGCCCCGAGCTCCCGCAGGGCGGCCAGCAGCTCGTCGGCCGCCTCCCGGTAGCGGGCGACCAACGGGCCCCGCTCCGACGACCCCCACGGCACCAGGTGGTCGGACACGCCCTCGACGGCGGCAGCCCGCGCCCAGCGGTGCACCTGGTCGAGGTGCCGGCCGAGATCCGCGAGGTTCCAGTCCGGGCAGGCCGCGATCCCGGCCTCCAGGTCACCGTCGCCGAGCAGCGAGACGAATCCCTCCATCGCGGCCTCCAGGTGCCGCAGCCGGTCGGAGTGGGGCGGGCCGTCGGGTTCCACGCCCGCATCATCGACCCCACCCGATCACGCCGGCGCAGCGGGTCCTCGACCCGGCCCGCCCCGGGTATTCCGACGCTTTTTCGGATCGTCGAGACGAGTCGCGCGTTCCCCATCCGAGGTACCCCCGTCGTCCTCCGCCGAGAACGGGTGGGAGCCCGGTCCCGACTGCGGATGCCGGCCGGTGGGCTTCCGCATACGGCCCTATACCGGTTTCCCTTTTGAAAACCGTCGGAATAGCCACCCCACGGGGTGTTCCACGAGGGCTTTCCCGGCAGGACCGACCTCGGGACCGGCCCGGGATCACCCTCGGCTCGGCCCCGGGACCGACTTCGACACCGCCTTCGACACCGGCTCGACACCGGCCCGGCACCTGCCCTGTCGGCGGTCACCCTCCCGGCGTCGCCAGTAGTCGGGGGCTGCTGCCGATATCCGGGAGCACTCCGCACCATGGAAGGAGCCCCATGAGCGTCGACGGCGTCGGAGCACGCACCCCCCAGCCGGTGCCACCCCCACCGCAACTGTCGAGCAAGGAACTCACCCTGACCGTCCTCGCGGCCCGCAAGGGCCTGACGCAGAACAGCGAGGTGGCGGCCAAGGCCGTCGAGACGCACACCGAGGCGCTCTTCGACCACTACGCCTGATTCCCCGCCGCCCTCCTGCGGGCGCCCACCCGCCTCGCGCCCGGCGGTGAGCCGGACCGGCCGGGAGGAGTCGACGACCTCTCCGGGCATCCGGATGCCGGTAGTCGCGTCGACTCCTCCCGGTGGGTCCGCCATCCGGACGATCCGGGCGGTGGCGCGAGGGTCGGGCCGGAGCGACCGGTCAGGTGGCGGCCGGAACGACCGGCGAGGGCCAGGCGGGTGGCCGAGCGCGTGGCGGCCGGGGCGGCCGAGCACGTGGCGGCCGGGGCGGCCGAGCGGGTGGCATCCCGGGGCGGGGACGACGCCGAGCGGATGACCCGCCCGCAACCCCCTCGCCCATCGGCCCCAGGACGCCCATACTTGTAGGTCGCGTCTGCGGTGGGGCCGCCCGCCGCATTCACCGGCCAACCACGGAAGGGCTCGCCCTGAGCACCACAGACCAGCGTTCCGAGATCGGCTGCGAGCAGACCTACCTCGACCAGCTGTACCGGCACGTCGACACCCTCCGCGAACGCGCCGAACGTGACCTCGATCGCGTCCGGCGCGCCCCCATCGTCCCCACGCCGGCGGGCAGGGCCGAGCGGGACGCCTTCGACGCCTGGCACTCCGACCGGCTGCGCCAACTGCGGGCCGTGGAGGAGCGGCTCTGCTTCGGCCGGCTCGACCTCACCGGCGGCGAGCACCGGTACGTCGGCCGCATCGGTCTGTCCGACGACGACCGTGCCCAGCTGCTCATCGACTGGCGGGCCCCTGCGGCGGCGGACTTCTACCAGGCGACGGCGGCGGCACCCAACGGGGTCATCCGGCGGCGGCACATCGCCACCCGGGGCAGGACGGTGACCGGGCTGGACGACGAGGTCCTCGACGCCGAGGCCGTCGCCGAGGCCGCTGCGAACGGGAACTCCGCGCTCACCACCATCACCGGCGAGGGCGCGCTGATGACGGCCATCACCGCGCACCGCACCGGCCGGATGCGGGACATCGTGGCCACCCTGCAGTCCGAGCAGGACCGGGTGGTGCGGGCACCGCTGGCCGGGGTGCTCGTGGTCCAGGGCGGGCCGGGCACCGGCAAGACCGCCGTCGCGCTGCACCGGGCCGCCTACCTGCTCTACACGCACCGGGACCGGATCGCGCGCAGCGGGGTGCTGGTGGTCGGACCGTCCCCGGTGTTCCTCCGCTACATCGAGCAGGTGCTGCCCAGCCTCGGTGAGACCGGCGTCGTGCTCACCACGCTCGCCGAGCTCTACCCGGGCGTCGAGGCGACGGCCCTGGACCCACCCGAGGTCGCGGTGGTCAAGGGCGACCTCCGGATGGCCACGGTGATCCGGGCGGCGGTGCGCGACCGGCAGCGACGGATCGACGTCCCGATCCCGCTCCGGCTGGACGGCGACCTCATCGAGCTGCAGCCGCGCGTCGTCGCCACCGCCAGGGCGAGGGCCCGTTCCACGGGGAAGCCGCACAACGGCGGCCGGGTCACCTTCGTCCTGCACCTGCTCGACGACCTGGCCGACCAGTTGGCCGCAGCCAGGGCGATCCGGGCGGACGACCTCGACGCCCGCGCCGACCTGCTCGCCGAGCTGCGGGCCAGCATCGACGTCCGGCGGGAGATCAACCTCCGCTGGATGCCGCTGACCCCGGAGAAGCTGGTGCAGGACCTCTTCGCCTCCCCGGCCCGGCTGGACGCCGCCGCCCGCGGCATCCTCACCGAGCGGGAGCGGGAGCTGCTGTTCCGGGACCGGGGTTCGCCGTGGACGGCGGCCGACGTCCCCCTGCTCGACGAGGCCGCCGAGCTCGTCGGGGAGGACACCCAGGCCACGGCGGCGCAGGCGGCGCGGCTGGCGAGGGAGCGGGCGGAGGCCCTGGACTACGCCCGTGGCGTGCTGCGGATGTCCGGGGACCTCGCGGAGATGGTGTCCGCGGAAATGCTGGCCGATCGGTTCGCCTCCGGGGGCCCGGACCTCACCCTCGCCGAGCGGGCCCAGGCCGACCGGGCCTGGACCTACGGGCACGCCGTCGTCGACGAGGCCCAGGAACTGTCGGGGATGCAGTGGCGGATGGTGCTCCGCCGGGTGCCCTCGCGGTCGATGACCGTGGTCGGGGACGTCGCCCAGACCGGGTCGGCCGCCGGCACCACCGACTGGACCGAGGTGCTCGACCAGCACGCGGCGGACCGGTGGCGGGTGGCCGAGCTGACGGTGAACTACCGGACGCCGGAGCGGATCATGAATCCGGCGGTGGCGATGCTGCGCGCGGCGGGGATCGAGGTGACCCCGCCGACATCGGCCCGGGAAGGCGACTGGGCACCGGTCGCCGAACGGGTCCGCACCCGGGATCCGGCAGCCGTCGCCGCGGCGGTCGTCGCCGCCCTGCGGGCCGACGACGCGGTGCTCGGGGGCGGCCGGTTCGCCGTGGTGGTCCCCCGCGCGAGCAGGGCCGATCTCGCCGGGCAGCTCGCCGCCGCGCTGGCCACCGCACCTCCTGCCGCCACGCTGGCCACCGCCCCTTCCACCGACGGGCGACGGCCGCAGGCGGAGCCGACGGGCACGGGCACCGGTGGTGGCACCGACGCCGACACCGGCAGCGCAGGCGATCCGGCCGGTCCCGGGTCCGACCTCGCCGAACGGGTCTCGGTGCACACCGTCGACGACGTCAAGGGGTTGGAGTTCGACGGGGTGGTCGTGGTGGACCCGGTCGCGGTCGTCGCCGAGTCACCCCGGGGGGTCAACGACCTCTACGTCGCGCTGACCCGTCCCACCCAGCGGCTCACCGTGCTCCACCACGGCACCCTCCCGCCCGGTCTGGAGTCCCTCGCCGCCGATTGAGCGCCCGGCGCTCCCGAACCGCCCGGGGCCGGCTGGTGGCTCCGCGGGCGGACCGCAGGAACGAGGGGAGGGGCCGGCACCCGTGCGGATGCCGACCTCTCCCTCCCCTCCCGTGCGCCGCCGGAAGGGCGGTGTGGTGAGACGGACGGTTCAGAGCGCCGTGCAGGAGACGCTGACGCCGCTGCCGCTGCCGTTGCCCACGAAGCCGAAACTCGTGGTCTGCCCGGCATTGAGCCGCCCGTTGTATCCGGCGTTGGTGACGGTCACCGTGCCGGAGTTACCAGAGGCGGTGCCGTTCCACAGGTTGTTGATGGAGGCCCCGCCGAGGTTCATGGTGACCCGCCATCCGTTGATCGCAGAGCCGCCTGCCGTGACGTTCACGTTGCCGACGAAGCCGCCGCCCCAGGAGCTTCCGACGGAGTACGAGGCCGAGCAGGAACCGGCGCCGCCGCCCCCACCGCCACCGCCCCCACCGCCGCCACCACTGCTGGTGGTGGTGGTCGTGGTCCGGGTGGTGGTGTAGCCGCCACCGCCGCCCCCGCCGCCACCGTTGACGGAGGCGGAGAAGGAGTTGACGGCGAGGCCCACGCCACCGCTCCACGGCTCGAACCCGGCCTGGATGCTGGTCAGGTACCAGGAGTTGGTCGCCCGGCCGCGGCTGATGGTGTCACGGATGAACGCCAACGTGTCGAAGGACCAACTGGAGATCGGCGACGAGGAGACGTAGGAGACCACGTCGTTGCCGCCGTTGTTGCCCTGCCAGACGGTCCAGTCCCTGCCGGCCACGTTGGCGTTGCCGACGGGGGAACCGATCGGCTGGATCGAGCCCTGCCGGTTGAACCAGATCATGATCTCGGTCTGGTTCACGCCGTCGGTCTTCGGAGTCGAGTCGAGCCAGATGTCGAACGAGGCGTTGTAGGTCGCCCCGCTGACGAACGTGTAGCCGATGCTCGTCGGGATGCTACCGATCCCGCTGATCTGCCGCGGCGACGGCATACCGGAGCTGCAGTTGGTGTAGTGGCAGCCGAGGAAGATCGACGGGTACGACACCGGGGCTCCGGAGGTGCTGCCGACGCCGTCCTGTTGGGTGATCCGGAAGCCGCTGCCCGTCGTCTCGATGCACTGGGTGGCCGAGGTGCCCCAGCGGTTGTTCTGGACGATGTAGTCCCCGACCCGCGTGGAGCCGTACTGCTCGCAGATCGTCGCGGCGGATGCGGGCGCAGCGGCCAGCACGAGAGTGCCGAAGCCCATAGCGGTGGCTACGGCGGTGGTGATTGCGGTTGCCCGCAGGCGTGTCATGTCACTCCTCGAGGGGGTACTCCGTGAGGGATGTACAGCAAGTGAACATGGCAACGCTCCCGCCGGAATCGTAGATGTTTTCGGCGACAGCGCAAGTACCTGTTTCGACGGCCTCTCCGGACGTCCCTGAACGTCACCGGGTGACCACGCCCCGGCACGAGATCGGGTCGCCCTCGCCCCGCCGACCCCGAACCCCAGCGCCACCAGCGGCGATCCGGGAAATGGCACGCGTTCCGTCACCCCGGAGACATGATCGATCTCATCGGGCGGTGGCATTTCTTAACCGATTCACCCGCGTTGAGCACCGCATTCGTGTGGAACCGTTTCCAGTTCAGCAGGTCACCACCGATATTGATCATCTTCTGGCGTGACGCTCCGTGACGTGCGCGCAAGCCGGAGCTCGCCCCCTGCCCGCCGGCCGTCGCGTGAGAGAGATCACATCCCGGGCGGGAGTCCCGCGGAGCCTCCCGTGTTGAGTACCTGTAGGGGTATGCAGAACCGGGTGGCCCGCACCCGACGGAACGGCACACCGGCCGAGGACGGCCGGAGACAGACGGTCGGAGACAGGAGGAGGTCCGCGATGAAGGCAGTCGTCGTCGGAGGGGTCGCCGGGGGCATGAGCTTCGCGGCCAGGGCACGGAGGCTCAGCGAGGACGCCGAGATCGTGGTGCTCGAGCGCGACCGGTACGTCTCCTACGCCAACTGCGGTCTGCCCTACTACCTCGGCGGCGAGATCGCGGACCGGTCGAGCCTGCTCCTGCACACGCCGGACTCCCTCGCCGCGACGCTCGCCCTCGACGTCCGGACCGGGCACGAGGTGCTGGCCGTCGACCGTGCGGCCAGGACGGTGCGGGTGCGCGAGCTCGACACCGGCCGCGAGTACGACGAGCCGTACGACGCCCTGGTACTGGCCACCGGGGCCTCCCCGGTGGTGCCGCCGCTGCCGGGGGTCGACCTCCCCCAGGTCCGGGTCCTGCGGACCGTCGGCGACGTCGACGCCCTGAGCGGCCTCGTCGACGGTGGCGCCGGCCGGGCCGTGGTCGTGGGCGCCGGGTACGTCGGCCTGGAGGCCGCGGAGGCACTGCACCACCGCGGGCTGGAGGTCACCGTCGTCGAGCTCGCCGATCAGGTGCTGTCCCCCCTCGACCCGGAGATGGCCCGCCCCGTCCACGAGGCGCTGCTCACGCACGGGATCCGGCTCCGGCTCGGTGTCGGCCTGGCGGGGGTCCGCCCCGCGGAGCAGGGTCCGGTCGCCGACGGGACGGCCGACAGCCACCCGGCGGACGACGCCGGGGCCGCGGTCGTGGTCGACCTCGCGGACGGTTCCTGCGTGCCCGCCGACATCGTGCTGCTGGCCATGGGGGTCCGGCCGGAGTCCACCCTCGCCCGTGAGGCCGGTCTCACCCTCGGCCGGAACGGCGCGGTGCTCGTCGACGAGCACCTGCGCACCTCCGATCCCGCGATCTACGCCGTCGGCGACGCCGTCCAGCTCGTCGAGGCGGTCACCGGCGCCCCCGCGGTCATCCCGCTGGCCGGGCCGGCCAACCGCGCCGGGCGGGCCGCCGCCGACCACCTGTTCGGGCGGAGCGGCGGGCGCACCCCGGTCCAGGGCACCGCGATCGTACGGGTGTTCGACGTCATCGCGGCGGGAACCGGTCGGTCGGAGAAGGCGCTGCGTGCTGCCGGGATCCCCCACCACGCCGTCCACCTGCACCCCGGGCACCACGCCGGGTACTTCCCCGGAGCTCGGTCCGTCCACCTCAAGGTCCTGTTCGCCCCGGACGGCCGGCTGCTCGGAGCCCAGGCCACCGGGTCCGAGGGCGTCGACAAGCGGATCGACGTCCTGGCCACCGCCATCCGAGCCGGGATGACCGTGCACGACCTCGCCGACCTCGAACTGGCCTACGCCCCGCCGTTCGGGTCGGCGAAGGACCCGGTGAACATGGCTGGCTTCATCGGCGAGAACGTGCTCGCCGGCGATCTCACGCTCTGGTACGCCGACGAGCTCGACGACCTGCCCGCCGACGCCGTCCTGCTGGACACCCGCAGCGCCAGGGAGTTCGCCGCGGGACACCTGCCCGGCGCCGTCAACATCCCGCACACCCAGGTGCGGGAGCGGCTGGCCGAGCTGCCGCGCGGGGTTCCGGTGCGGGTGTACTGCCTGAGCGGGTTCCGTTCCTACCTCGCCACCCGAATCCTCCGTCAGAGCGGGTTCGACGACGTCCGTAACCTCTCCGGCGGTCTGTCCACCCTGCGGCTCGCCCTCCCCGACATCGCCCTGGAGCGTGAGGAGAACCTCGTCCGCTGACGGTGCCCCCGGACCCCGCGGCGGGCACCCCGGGCGGGATCCTGACGTTGTCCGTGGCAGGCGCCGCGACGTCGGGCGATGTCGCGGCGACGGTGTCGAGCGCCAGCCGTCGAAGGGGGCACGGTGGGACCAGAGGATCGCCTCGACGGGGTCGAGCTCCGCGGGCTCGTGCGGAGGGTCCCCGGGGGCCGGACCGTCCTGGACCGCCTCGACCTCGACCTCCCGGCCGGGGCGGTGACGGCGGTGGTCGGGCGGAACGGCTCGGGCAAGTCCACCCTGGCCAGGGTGGTCGCCGGCGTCGACCGACCCGACGCGGGCACCGTCCGTCGCCCCGTCCCCAGGGCCTTCCTGCTCGCGGAACGCGCCCCCGCGCTGCCGAGGTGCTCCGCCGCCGTCCTCACCGACGCGCTGGGCCGGGCACTCCGGGGTTCCACGGTGGCAGGGGACGGCGCGTCGGCCCGGCACCGGCTGCACGAGGCGTTGGCGGCCCTCGGCTCGACCCACGGGCCGGACGCCGCGCTGACCCGGCTCAGCAAGGGCACCCTGCAGAAGGCCCATCTGGCCGTCGCCTACGCCCTCGCCGCCAGGGTCACCGTCCTCGACGAACCGGAGACCGGGCTCGACCCCGCGGCGGCGACGGCGGCCGGAGAGCTGCTGCTGGCCCTCGCCGACAGCGGCTGCACCGTCGTCGTCACCGGGCACCGCCCGCCCGGCGCCGCCCACCGCAGCCTGCTGCTGGAGCAGGGCCGCCCGGTCCAGCCGGACCCGGTACGGGACCACGAGCGGGTGTACCTGGTCGACGTCGCTCCCCCCGGTCGTGCGGCGGCAGTCCTCGGTCACCTCGGCCTCGCCCCCGGCCCCGGCCCCGGCCCCGGCCCCGGCGCCATGCTCGCCGCGGGACAGGAGCAGGCACGGGTGCGGGTCCCCGCCGCGGCGCTCCGGCAGACCCTGCGCGCCGCTCTCGACGCCGGGCTCGACGTCACCCGCGTCGTCCCGGAGACGGAGGCGGACCGGTGAGCCTGGTCGGGTTGCTGCTGCGGTTGCAGCTGGTGCGGCGCCGCTCGCTGGCTGCCTGGGCGGTGTACCTGACGGTGCTCGCGGTGCTCAACGCCGGTCCGACCGGTCCCGTCCAGGGCAGCTTCGCCATGACCGGCGCCGCCCTGCTCGCCGTCAGCACCTGGCTGGTGATGGCGGGGACGGTCTGCGACCAGGCCACCACCTCGATGCTCGCCGCGGTCGCGGGCGGTCCGCGCCGCCTGCACCTGCTGCAGGCGGTCTCCGGCCTGCTGGCCGCGGTCCCGCTGGTGGTCCTCGCCCCGATCTGGGACGTCCTCGCCGCCGATCAGCCGGAGCTCGGTCCCGCCCTGCTGCTCGGGGTGCTCTCGCACCTGACCGCGGCCCTGGTCGGGGCCGGGATCGGCACCCTCGCCTCCCGCCCGGTGACCCGGGACGACGCCGTCGCCCTGCTGGTCGGAGCCGGCGGGTGCCTGTTGGCCCTCGGGGTGGAGGGCTCCAGCCCGTTCTGGCCGGTCTTCGCCGCGCTCGCGGACGGCAGCGCCCGGGTCACGACGGCAGCCGTCGCCTGCCTCGGGGCGGTGGCCTGGGCAACGGTGCTCACGGCGCTCGCCGGTGCGGTCGCAGGCCGCCGCCGTAGCTACGGCGCCAGGGCCAGGTCGTGACGGGGTGAACACCCCCTCGCCCGCGCGGGTGATCGATCGCTTCAAAGGTCAATCCTCGACCGCCCCGGTCGATAGGACACGTGACGGCTGACGGCTCCGCAGGCAGGGCTGCTGCGACTGTCCGTCCGTCGAAGGCTCCACCGGACACTGTCCCCCCCACGGTGAGGCCGGTGGAAGAAAGCGGCGGTCCGGGTCTCTGGCCCGGGCCGCCGCAACCATGTCCGGCCGTCTCCCTCCCCCGTGCCCGACGGCCCTCCCCCGTGCCCGGCGGCCCTCCCCCGTGCCCGGCGACTCCCGCCCGTGCCCGGCGGCCCGCCTCCGGTGATCACCGATTACGGACGGGTATGACCGCGAGAGCGGTCGTTCGCTCCCACAGACAGCGATCATGTGGGGAGAAGGGCGGGTGGAACCACCCGGGAGAAGGGTGGGCGCCGGCCGCTGCCCGCGGACCGGCGCCTCACCCCTTCAGCACTCCTCCGACACGTCTCCCCGCCGCCGGCCTCCTCCGCCCACGGGGTCCCGCCGCCGGCTACGACCAGGTGAAGGCGGTGGCCTCGCTGGTGGCCGAGGTGCTCCACTTGGCCTTGAGCTGTACGTCTCCGGTGATCGCAGCCCGGGTCTTGGGCAACCTGAGGACGAGCTGGGTGTTGCTGATCCGCTTGAACGGGACCGACTTCGTGCCGATGTAGGCCTTCTTCACCTGGGTGAGCGACGAGCCGGTCACGGTGATCTGGGTCCTCTCGCTGATGCTCGCGGTGTTCGCGCTCAGCGAGCTGATCACCGGTGGGTCCTCCGGGGCGTAGGTGAGCTGCCCCGCGACCACCGTCCCGCCCTTGGTCTTCACCTTGACGTCGACCGTACCGGCGAGGTGCGGCAGCGCGGAGAAGGTGATCGAGGTGTCGGAGGCGGCAGTGATCAGCTTCTTCGGAACCGTCTTCTTCTCAATGATCACCTTGCCGTTGCTGAGGTACTCCCCGGTGATAGTGATCTCGGTCCCGCCCTCGCTGGCGGCCTCGTCGGTCGACATCCCGTTCTCCGAGGCGATCACCGGCAGGACGGCGGTGTAGGTGTACTTCGTCTTCGAGGTCACGTCACTGGTGCCACCGGCATTGGTGACCGTGACGAGGGCCTTCCCGGCGACGCCCTTGGGCGTGGACACCGTGACCGTGGTGGTGCCGTTCGTGGTGACGACGTCACCGCTGTCCAGCTCGACGGCCGTCTCCCCGAAGTTCACCGCCGTCGACCCGACGAGGTTCGAGCCGGTGATCGAGACGGCGGTGCCACCGGAGGCGGTGCCCTTCTTGACCGAGAGCTTGAGGTTCGTGGCCTTGGGGTTGGCCGCGGCGGACCCCGGCGCGGGAGTCGTCACGCCGGTGATGGTGTAGGCGCCGGAGATGCGGTTGGTCACCAGGTCCCAGCCGAGCCGGGCGTCGCCCTGGTTCCCCCACACGGTCCCCCACGAGTTCCGGATGATCACACTGTCCGCGTCGTAGCCGACCGCGGTGACCATGTGGCCGCCGCTGTTGGTGCCGGAGTGGGTGGTGTAGACCCCGGAGCCGGTGAACTGGCTGAACGAGGTGTAGGCGTCCAGGCCGATACTCACCGGGTTTCCCGCGGCCAGGGCGGTCTGGAGCAGTTCCTTGCGGGCGGCGGCCTCAGCGCCGCCGCCGGTGTTGTAGCCCGCCCACAGCCGGGTCCAGTCGGTGACCTTGAAGTTGGCGGCGAAGGCCTTCTGCGCCTTCGTCGGCTTGACCTTGTAGGTGTAGTAGCCCTGGAAGTAGTCGGCCTGGGTGTCGACCCCCGACGCCTTGGCGTGGGCCAGCACCGCCTCAGGGCTCGTCCCCTTGGTCGGCGCCTTCTTGGTGTTCATCAGGTAGAGGTACAGCGGGGCGTAGGGGGCGCCCGTCTCGCCGTCCTTCGCCGCGTAGTAGCCCATCATCGTGTAGGCCACCGACCACGGCAGGCAGTCGCTGATCGGCCCCTGGCTCCGCGCCGGCGGTAGCAGGAGGTTCCCCTCGGAGTCCACGTCGTCGCGCAGGTCCACCGACGCGGGCGGTGCCGCCGCGGCCACCCGGAGTCCGGGTACCGGCAGGGCCGCGAGCGCCTTCGCGGCGTTCCGCTGCCTGGTCAGGGTGGCCCGGGCTGCCGCGGGCCGAGAGGGCGCGAGCACTCCGCCGCCGGTCCGGGGCGAGCCGATGCCGGTGACCGAGGGGTCGCCCGACCGGACCGCGGCCGTCGACGGGGTCGCGGACGGCGTGGAGACGGACACCGAGACCACGGGCGGCGAGGAGGGTGCGCCGACGGCCGCGGTGGCCGTGGCCGGGACCGACAACCCGGCAGCCGCCAGTGGCAGCGCCAGGGCCCACCCGGCGAGGACGCTCCGCACCGGGTGTCGCACCACCGGTACCGGGTTCGGGCGGGTGTCGCGTCGCATCCTGCTCCCCTCTCCGCCTGCCTCCGGGCAGCTTCCCCGCCGGCGTCCCCCTTGTGATCGACGGGCAGAGCTGTGAGCTGCAGGTCTTCCGTTTCCGACCACTCGCGCGCCGGTGAGGGTCTCAGCCCGTGCACGACAGCGGCCCTCCGGTCCCCCGATCGATGACACCCGGATCCCCGGAACGGGGTAACGCCCCCGGCCCCCCGGCGAGGCGGGGTCGGGGCGAGAGGGCCAGCGGGGAGTCCGGACGAGGGTGAGGGCGAGGCCGGGCACGGCGAGGCGCCGCAGGAGCTGATGCTCCTGCGGCGCCTCTGTCCGGTTGACTCAGGTCATCCGGTCACACGACGAGCTGCACCGCTGTCAGCGGCGTTCTGCCTCCTCAGCCCGCCGCTTCGACGGTGAAGGCCTTCTTCTCCGATGTTCCACCGTCCGCAGTGACCGTGATCTCGTAGTCCCCGGCCTCCAAGCCCTCCGAGAGAGTGAGCGCGGCGGTGGTCGCCGTGACGTCGCCCACCGTCACGGTCAGACCGTCGACGGCTGCTTCGCCTGCCACGTAGACCGTTGCGGCGTCCAGCCCGGTGAAGTCCGTACCGGTGAGGGAGAGAGCCGTACCACCTGCGGTCAAGGCGTTCCCCTCAACTTTGGTGATCACGGGGACCTCGGCCTCCTCTTCGACGGTGCCGACGGTGAACTCGTAGGCTGTGGAGGACCCTGCGTAGGTGGTCGCGACCAGGCTGTAGTCGGCGTTGTCCGGCAGCGCGGGCAGATTAATAGTGGCTTCATCAGCCGCGGTCACAACCGGCTTGGAGCCCTTGTAGGTCTTGCTGCCGACAGCGGCGGTCACAACGACGCTCTTGAGTCCGATGAGGTTCTCGCCGACGAGGTCCACCGTCGCCTTGGTGGTGCCGGGCTCGGTAGCGCCGAACCCGCTGACCTTCGGTGTGCCGCCGGCCTTACGCTCGAGGTCCTCGGACTCGGCGTACTCCCCGTACTTTGTCATCACCTTGATCTTGCCCTTGGCGACCGCATCACCTGCGGGCACGGTGACCTGGAGCGTGGTGGCGTCGGCCTTGTTCACCTTGACCTTTGCCTTCTCACCGTTGTACGTCGCCGTCTTGATCAGATTGAGCTTGGTGCCGGTCAGCGTGACGACAGTGGGCCCCTCATTGATCACGTATCCGAGGTTGACCGCATCCTCGGCGAGGGTCGGCTTGATGCCCTCGTAGACGCAGTACCCGGCGTACAGAGTGCCGGCGCGCTTGTCCACGACGGCGATGTCATTGACCCCGACCAGCTTCTTCGGCGGGACGATCGAGACCTTTTTGCCGTCTGCCGCGAAGGTCGGGTCCTTGACCGCCTTGCCACCAACAGTGATCTTGGTGAATTTGGCGTCAAGGCCCGTTCCCTCGATCTCCACGGCCGAGTTGGCCACGCCGCCCTCGTTGGTGTCCTCACTGGTGGCGGTGCAGGTCTCGTTCGCGGTGACCGTGGGCTTCTCCGCGTAGTAGGTGAACTTCGCACCCTTGGTGCCCGCGCCCACCAGGACCTTGACGTTCATCTTCGGCTTGCCGACCTTGGTGGGATGCTCGGCGTCGGCGGCTTCCGGAACCGTCACCTTGATAGCAGTGGCGGACAGCGCGGTGACCTCGGCGGCCTTGGCCTCACCGAACATCACGTCACCGGCCGTGCCCCACGTCCCCGGCGCTTCCCCCTCGCCGGGCGTCCAGGTCGCGAGGTCGGTGCCCCGGATGACGAGGACGTCCCCACCGTCCTCGGAACCGCCGGGGATGGTGAGCTTCTTGACGACGGGCAGCGGGTCCGCGGCACTCGCGGAGGCCGCGGTCAGCACACCGCCACCGAGAGCAAGGGCCAGGACGCCGACGGTCGCCGCAGTCCGTTGCAGCCTTCTGCCTCTGAGAGCAGTCATGATGTCTCCTCTTGATCATCGTCTTCGGCCGTCCGTGGCCGGAGAGCACGACTCAAGGGGTCCCTTCGGCAGCCTGACGGGGGAGTTCAATCGGATAGGAGGCGATCACCTGTTCGGGGGTAGCGCGCATCCGGGGGTGCCGTCATCACCCGCCGTGCACCCCTGCCCGACCGGCCCATCACGGGCGCACCAGGCCCGGGTCGGGAGGCCCGTGAGCGGCCGACCCGGGGTGCTCACCAGGGCTGGACTCGGCCTGACGGGTGTTCAGGTCGACGGACCCTCCGCGAACCCCGTCACCGGTTCGGGTCCGGCCTCGCGACCTCGACGATGAGCCGGGCGGGCTCGGCCTGCTCCATCACGATGAACGGCAGCCGCGCCGAGGTGCCGAGGGCGATGGTCAGGGTGTCCTTGTCGGAGCCGACGACCGCCTGGCCGACGACGGCCGCCAGCCCTGGTGACATCGAGACGACGGGCGCCTTCCCCTGCGTCGCGTTGTCGACCCTTATCCGGAGCATCGCGGCTCCGGCGGGGATGGCCGCCTTCTTCCCGTCGACGGTCAGTTCACCGGAGTCGATCCGCTGACGGAGGTCGGTGACGTAGCCGACCGCGTAGCCGTCGAAGGCCCCCTCGAACTCGAGGGTCAGCCGGTCGACCTGCTGCATCGGGTGGATCCGGACCGTGTCCAGGGTTCCCGGCGGCTGCCCGCTGTCGGCCTCGGCGACCACCTCGACGTCCTCGGACGGGGTCGGCCCGGGCGGCCCGTCGACCGCGGTGATGAGGGGGGTGGAGGTGCTGCCCATGGTTCCGGAGGCGGCGCCCCCGTCGTCGCGCCCCGTCGAGCCGGAGCCGAGCCACAGGGCTCCGGCCAGGACGAGCCCCAGGCCCGCCGCCACGACTCCGGCACGCACCACCGACGTCCCCACGATCCCCACCCTCCGCCGTCGGCCCGTCCGCCCCGCAGGCCACCGGGACATGACAGAGAGTATCCGGCAAACCACGAGAAGCAAGCAGGCGGGACGACGCGCAGCGCCGACCACGGGATCCGGACGATCCGCGCTGCCCCGACGAGATGTCAGGCCGCGGTGGCCTCGACGGTCACCCGACCGCCGTCACCTCGACGGTGACCCGGCCGCCGCGCTCCTCCCCCGGGGCGAGGACGAGGATCCCGGACCCCGGGATCCCCTCCTCCAGCAGGGTGAAGCCGTCGTTGGCGTTGGTCACCGGCTCCACCGCGAAGACGTCGCTGCCGGTGGGGATGTAGAGGACGACGTTGGAGAACACCTCGTCCACCTGCAGCGTCACCTCCACCCCGCTCGGGTAGCTCAACCGGATCGGCACCTCGGGATCCCGGCCGGTGAGGCAGTCGTCCACCCACTCCTCGCCGAGCGGACGCAGCCCGGTGAAATCCACCCGCGGCTCCACCGGCACCGCAGGACCGGTCGGCAGACAGTCGACGAGCTCGAAGTACTCCCGGCAGGGGATCTCCAGCCGCACGTCGTCCCCCGGCCCGGTCAGCCGCCGCCGGAAGTAGGGGTGGTGCCCGAACCCGACCGGGACGGGGACCTCGTCCTCGTTGCGCACGCTGAGGTCGACGACCAACCGGGGACCGTCGAGCCGGAAGCCGACCCGGGAGGAGAACCGCCACGGGTAGTTGACGCCGTGCACGGCGGACGAGTCGAAGGTCGCCTGCAGTTCGGTGTCACCGGCCAGCGAGACGTCCCAGGAGAACTCCATCGCCGTGCCGTGCAGGGCGGTGCCGTCGTCGGCGTTCCGACGCAGCCGGTAGGACCGGCCCTCGTGCCGGAGCACACCGTCCCGCACCCGGTTGGACCACGGCACGAGCAGGTAGCTGGAGCAGTCCATGGCGGACCAGCGGTCGGTCTCGGGAGTCGGCCGGAGCAGGTCGTGCCAGTCGCCGTCGTGCCGGATCTGGCCGAACGCCACCGACGCGCCGGCGTCGGGCAGGATCCCGAGCCGCCAGTGCTGGTTCTCCAGGGTGTGCAGGGATCCTCCTTCAGCCCAGGACGACGAGGACGTCGACGGGATCGCCGGCGACACCGACGAGACGATCTGCGGGGACGACGTTTCCATCGACGGCTTCTCCGTTGAGGGTGAGGGAGCGGACACCACGGTTGACGTGTCCCGGATTCTGCACCCTTATCCGAATCCGGCGACCGCGGAACCGTCGCTCGACCTCGAAACCGTCCCAGTCCGCCGGGATGCAGGGATCGATCCGGAGGCCGTCGGCGACCGGCGCGATCCCGAGCAGGTACTGGGTCACCGCGATGTAGGTCCAGCTCGCCGTCCCGGTCAACCACGAGTTCCGGGACTGCCCGAACCGCGGCGAGTGCTTACCGTGGGTGAACTGGCAGTAGACGTAGGGCTCGGCCTGGTGCACGTCAGCCTGGTCGTTGTACCGGGCGGGCAGGTAGCTGCGGTAGTAGTCGTACGCTCTGTCACCGCGGCCGAGCATCGCCTCGGCGACGATCGCCCAGGAGTTGCTGTGGCAGAAGATGCCGCCGTTCTCCTTGTGGCTGGGCGGGTAGACGAGCAGCGACAGCATGACCCCCTCGACCGGCTTCGTGTGAGGAGGTTCACAGAGCACCAGCCCGTGCTCGGTGGCCAGGTGCTGGTGCACGGAGTCCATGCACTGCAGCGCCCGGTCCTCCTCCGCCGCGCCGCTGATGACCGCCCAGACGTTGGACTCGAGGTAGATCTTGCCCTCCGGCAGTGCCGCGCTGCCGAGCCGCACGCCGGTGGCGGAGATGCCGCGGATGAACCAGTCGCCGTCCCAGGCCACGTCGCCCGCGGCCTTACGCACCGCGGCCGCCTGCTCCTCGCACCAGGCCGCGTCGGCGTCCCTGCCCCGGATCCGGGCCAGCTCGGCCACCCGGCCGCAGGCCGCGTGGAAGAGGAAGGTGGAGAACAGGCTCTCGCCGCTGACCCCGAGGTTGACGCAGTCGTTCCAGTCCGCGGCCAGCCCCTGCATGAGGCCGTTGGTGCCCCGGTGCGCCATCGAGAACCGCAGCGCCTGCAGCAGGTGGTCGAGGACGCTCGCCCGGCCCGAGTCCGCGTAGGGCAGCTCGGTGTCGAGGTAGTCGAGGTCACCGGTCTCGAAGACGAAGTTGGCGACGGTCAGCGGCAGCCACAGCGTGTCGTCGCTGCGGTACTGCTCGACCGTCGGCGCCTGCTCCTGGCCCGGGGTGTGGGTCAACGGCTTGACCAGCGGCATCGCGCCGCCCTCCGCCGTCTGCCCGGTGAGGATGAGGTCGAGCCGCTCCCGGACCGCCTCCGGGATGCTGTGCGTCACCGCGAGCATGTCCTGGACGGTGTCCCGGTAGCCCAGGCCGTCCCGGTCACCGGCCTCGACCAGGCTCACCCCGCGGGACCAGTTGAAGGTCATGTGCGTCTGGTAGGCGTGCCAGACGTTGACCATGCTGTTCAGCTCGGGATCGGGGGTGTCGACCTGCATCGGGGTCAGGTGGTCGGCCCAGTCGGCGCGGATGGCCTCCAGCTCGGCGGCGACCCGCTCCGGCGTCGCGTAGGTCGCCAGCACCTCCCGGCCCGACGGCAGCCCGCGCCACTCGGCGCCGGGCTGCCCCATCCCTAGCACGAAGATCAGATCCCGGGACTCACCGGGAGCCAGCTCGACCGTCGCGTGCAGCGACGCGCAGGCGTTGTCGCCGACGGTCTCGCTGCCGGAGCAGCGGCCCCGCTCCACCGCGACCGGGGCCGCGGGGGTCCGGTACCGGCCGAGGAAGGCGTCCCGGTCGGTGTCGAAGGAGGTCACCTCGGCGCCCGCCAGCCCGAAGAACAGCGACTTGGCGCCGGACCGGGTCCGGTTGAACCGGTGGATCATGCCGTCCTCGTACCGGGCCTGGACGACGTACTGGCTGTACTGGAGGTTCTCCAGGTCCTGGCGGAAGTGCCACTCGTTGGCGAGCTCTGCGTAGCTGAACACCGAGAGCCGCCGGGGCGCGTCACCGGGGTTGGTGACCCGCAGCGCCCAGTACTCGAAGGCCTGCCCGCGCGGCACGAAGCAGGTCAGCGTGCTCTCGATCCCGGCGTAGCGCGCCTCGAACACCGAGTACCCGAGACCGTGCCGGACCGTGCCGACGTACCCGCCGTCCGCCCCGCCGTCGGCGCTCAGCGGTTTGCCGACCGGTTGCCACGACGCCGACCAGAACTCCCCGGCGGCGCACGCGTCGCCGCCCGCGTCGTCCCGCAGGTAGAGGTACCGGCCGGGCTGGTCGGCGGGTACCCCGTTGAACCGCATCCGCAAGATCCGCCCGGTGCCACCGGAGCGGTAGAAGCTGTAGCCGCCCGCGTTCTGGGTGATGATCCCGCCGTACAGCCGGGATCCGAGGTAGTTGATCCAGGAGGCCGGGGTGTCCGGCCTGGTGATCACGTACTCGCGGGCGTCGTCGTCGAAGTGACCGTACTTCATGGAGGCCTTCGGGTCGGGCGGACGGTGGCGCGGACAGTGACCGGATCCGGCCCTCCGCGGACCCGCCCTGTCAAGGTCACGGCGAGCCGTGCACAGGCTAGCCGGAGGACCCCCCGGGTGCCCAGATCGTTGGCTGTGATGCCTGCGGTGGCCAGGACCTTCCGACTCGGCTCTACGACGGCGGACCCTGGTCATCCCGGAGTCCGCCGCCGTCATGCCAGTCAGGTGGTCAGGTGGTCAGGTGGTCAGGTGGTGCGCAGGTTCACCACCGCCGCCGCCTCGCGCACCTGTGGCCGGAGCACCCAGGTAGCCAGGGCACCGAACCCGGTGACCGCCACCATCGCCACCACCCCGCCGAGGAGGGCTCCGAGCACCGCCGCGGCATTCCCGGCGAGGACGGCGAACAGCGCCACCCCGAGGACCGTCTCCGCCGTCACCGCGAGCAACGCCGGACCGGTCACCTGCAGGCGGAGCACCCGGGTGAGCTGTGCGGTGCCGACCCCGAACGCGGCGAGGGCCGCCATGGCCCGCCGGCCGTCGAGGATCTGTTCGGCGGTGCCGACGACGGCCGACATCCCGGCGACGATCATCGCGAGAACCGCCGCGACCCCGGCGAGCCCCGAACCGACGAGGTAGAACCCCACGTCGTCGAACAGGGAGAGTCGGACGTCGTCGGGTGCGGCGTCACAGCCGGAGCACCAGTAGTGCCCCGCCACCGTCGCCACGATCATCGCCCCCGAGATCATCAGGGCGAGACCGCAGACGACCACAACGGCCACGACATGCCCGGGGGTCACCGGGTCGAACCGCAGCCGGGCGGCGGCCAGCACCCGACGGACGTCGCCGGACCGTTCGAGTCGCCGGGCGGTCAGCAGCACCAGCGCCGGAGCGGCGAGGAACCCCGCGAGCACGAGTCCCGCGATGGCGGGACCCGTCGACACCGGCCTCAGGTTGTCCGGAGCCGTGTTCGACATCGAGGCCCACCCGAACAGCAGCGCCGCCCCGGCGGCGAGGGCCGCGAGCAGGTACCGCGTCCGTCGCACCGCCCGCGGTGACCGCGAACGGACGCGCTCGACCCCCGCGGGGACCTCGCGCACCGTGACCCGGCCGCCCCACCAGGCGACGAGGGCTACCACCGCGACGACCACCGGGCAGGCCAGCATGTCCCAGCGGTCGGGCCACGGCACCAGCCGGATGTCACGGCGGACGAACCGGCCGCCGGCGGACAACACCAGGTAGACCCCCACGGCGCCGACCCCCGCGGCCAGCCCCGCCCGCCCGGTCTCGGCCCCCGACAGCCGCCGGAGCTGCCGCAGTGACGCTCCCGCCGCCCGCAGGGCGACCAGCCGGCGCAGGCGCGCCGCACTGCCGACCCGCAGGGCCTGGACACCGAGGACGAGCAGCGGCACGCAGAGCAGCACCCCCGCGACAACCACCCCGTACCGGGTGCCGGGGGCCTCGACGTAGGGCGCGTAGCCGTCCCCGGAACCAGGCCAGGTCAGCAGCCCACTGTCGTCCGCCCAGGACCCGTCGGGGCCGCCGTAGCGGGCGATCCGCGCGGCGCCGAGGAGGAGGCCTCCCGCCCCGCCACCGGCGACGACGACGAGCCACCAGCGTCGCCACTCCGCCGAGGTGGACGGCCGGGCCAGCCGGAGCAGCGGGTCCCCCGCCCTCACCGGAGCACCGCCTCGTGCTGCACCACGCCGTCCAGCAGCCGGACCTCCCGGTCCGCCACCGCCGCGACCTTGTTGTCGTGGGTGACGACGACGAGCGCCGACCGGGTGGACCGGCAGGTCTCGACCATGAGCCGAAGCACCTGCTCCCCTCCGTCACTGTCCATGCTCCCGGTGGGCTCGTCGGCCAGGACGACGCTCGCCCCGGTGACCAGCGCCCTCGCCACCGCGACCCGCTGCGCCTGCCCGCCGGACAGGTCGGCCGGGTGGGCCGAGGCCACGTCGGCGACCCCGAGGCGGTCCAGCCACCCGGTCGCCGCGGCCCTGGCCGCCTCGCGCCCGGTCCCGTCGAGCAGCAACGGCAGGGCCACGTTGTCGACCACGGGCAGCTCCGGGACGAGCTGCCCGTGCTGGAGCACCAGGCCGATCTCCCGCCGCCGCAGCGCACTCGCGGCGTCGTCGTCCAGGGCGATCATGTCCTGGCCGCACACGGTGACCGAGCCGCTGTCCGGTCGCAGCAGCCCCGCCGCGACGTGCAGCAACGTCGACTTGCCGCTGCCGCTCGGCCCGGTCACCGCCACCACCTCGGCCCTGCGGGCCGTCAACGACACCCCGCGCAGCGCGGGCGTACGCGGGTAGGCGAAGGTCACCGCCCGCAGGTCGAGGACCAGGTCCCCGTCCGTCCTCGGGCCGGGCGTCGGTGCGTTTGCCGGCTCGGTCACTGGTCCTCCTCGGGGGTCTTGGCGTGCAGGGCATCGGGTGTCCGGCCGGATCCCGGGAGGCCCGGGTTCTGTCGGGGGGATAGGTCCGGTCGGGGAGGTGGCCCGGCCTCCGGGACCGGATCCGGCCTGGCGAGCCGGTCGGCGGCGCGTTCCAGCCAGCGCAGGTCGGCGTCGAGATGCTCCAGCGCGTGGTCGCGGGACAGTGCCGCCAGCGGGTCGGTGGGCTGCTGGTCGCTGAGCTCCCGCATCCGGCGGAGGTAGGCGGTCCGCTGGGCCAGGAGCATGGGCAGCGGGTCCGCCGAGATGCGCAGCGCTGCGACCGTCTTGCGGACCAACTCCCCCGCCCCGGGGGACATCGGGGCGACCGGCTCGGCCAGCCAGCGCTCCACCCGTTCCCGTCCCCGTGGGGTGAGCGCGTAGACGGTGCGCTCCGGACCGCCGTCCGCCCTGACCTCGGCCACCTCGACGCAGCCGTCCTTGGTCAGCCGGCCGAGGGCCGAGTAGACCTGCCCGTAGGCCAGGGGATTCGCCAGCGGGAACCACTCGTCGTGGATCCGCTTGATCTCGTAGCCGTGCCGGGGTGCGGCCACGAGGGCCGCCAGCACGAGGTCGGTGGTTCCCACGGAGCTGTTATACACACTGTATATAGCCACTGTCCATACACACCATGAACAGTTGGCCGATCGCCCTGGGCGCTCACCCCCGAGGCAAACAGACATGATCTTGGTTGATCCGGACCGGATACCGACCCGGATCAACCAAGATCATGGTGATGTCGAGCGAGGAGCCCGGTCAGACGACGCAGTCCACGGTCACCGTGCTGCCAGGGGCCGCGTACGGCACCAGGGTGCCCTCGACCGGCCTCCCGTCCACCGTCAGCCGGGCCCCCTTGCCGCCACCGTTCTTCACCGTGATCCGGTAGGTGGCGCCGCGGCAGACCCGGGTCACCGTGAAGGAGGGGACCTCCGGACCGATACACGGGTCGACCAGGAGCCCGTCGAAGTCCGGGCGGACCCCGAGCAGGTACTGGCTGACCGCGACGAAGTTCCACGCCGCCGTCCCGGTGAGCCAGGAGTTCTTGGCCTGGCCGGGGGTCACGGCGTCCTTCCCCGCGATCATCTGCGAGTAGACGTAGGGCTCGGTCTTGTGGATCTCACTGATGTCCTGCCGCCAGGCCGGAGCGATCTTCTTGTAGTACTCGTAGGCCCGCTCCCCGTTCCCGAGCACCGTCTCACCGATGATCACCCACGGGTTGTTGTGGCAGAAGATGCCGGCGTTCTCCTTGTAGCCCGGCGGGTAGGTGCTGATCTCGCCGTACTCCACGTGGTAGCGGTCGAAGGGCGGGTTGAGCAGCACGATGCCGTGCTCGCAGTCGAGCCGCTCCTTGACCGACTCCATGGCCTTCGCAGCCTCGCCGGTCTCGACCCCGATGCCGGCCATGACGCAGAAGCCCTGCGGCTCGATGAAGATCTGCGCCTCCTCGTTCGCCGAGCTGCCGACCGGGTTGCCGAAGTAGTCGTAGGCACGGAGGAACCACTCGCCGTCCCAGCCGTGTTCGAGCACCACCCGGGCCATCTCCGCGATGCTCTCCCGGGCCGCGGCTGCCTGCTCGCCGAGCCCGCGTCGCTCCGCGAGTTCGGCGAAGTCCTGGCCGTACTTGCAGAACATGCCCGCGATGAAGATCGACTCTGCGGTGCGCCCCTCCTGGTTCGCCGTCGTCTGGAAGGACTCCCCCGGCTGGGTGGAGAAGCAGTTGAGGTTGAGGCAGTCGTTCCAGTCGGCCCGGCCGATGAGCGGCAGGCCGTGCGGGCCGAGGTTGTCCAGCACGTGCTGGAAGGACCGCGCGAGGTGCTCGAAGAGGGTCGCCGTGTCGTTCTCGTCGTTGTCGAACGGCACCTGCTCGTCGAGGATCGCGACGTCGCCGGTCTCCTTGACGTAAGCGGCGACCCCGGCGATCAGCCACAGCGGGTCGTCGTTGAAGCCGCTGCCGATCGCGTCGTTCCCGCGCTTGGTCAACGGCTGGTACTGGTGGTACGCGCTGCCGTCCGCCCGCTGGGTCGCCGCGATGTCGAGGATCCGCTCCCTTGCCCGCTCCGGGACGAGGTGGACGAACCCGAGCAGGTCCTGGTTCGAGTCCCGGAAGCCCATCCCCCGGCCGATGCCCGACTCGAAGTACGAGGCGCTCCGGGACATGTTGAACGTGACCATGCACTGGTACTGGTTCCAGATGTTGACCATCCGGTTGAGCTTCTCGTCGTCCGAGATCAGCGTGTAGACCCCGAGCAGCCTCGACCAGTACTCGTCCAGGGCGGCCATGGCCGCGTCGACGGACTCGCTGGTGGAGAAGCGCTCCAGCATCGCGCGCGCCTTCGTCTTGTTGACGACGTTGTGGCTCTCCCACTTCTCGTCGTCGGCGTTCTCGACATAGCCGAGAACGAAGACGAGGTCCCGGGACTCGCCGGGGGCGAGGGTGACCTCGATGCCGTGTGAGGCGATCGGCTGCCAGCCGAGCGCGACCGAGTTCCGCGAGGCGCCCTCGACGACGACCTGAGGGGCGTCGAACCCGTTGTACAGCCCGACGAAGGTCTCCCGGTCGGTGTCGAAGCCGACGATCGGCGCGTTCACCCCGTAGAAGGCGTAGTGGTCACGGCGCTCGCGGTACTCGGTCTTGTGGTAGATCGTGCTCCCGTCGATCTCCACCTCACCGACGCTGTAGTTGCGCTGGAAGTTCTCCATGTCGTCCGCGGCGTTCCACAGGCAGAACTCCAGGAACGAGAACAGGGTGACGGTCTTGTCGACAGCGTCGGTGTTGGTCAGCCGCACCCGGTGCAGCTCGAGGTCCTCACCGAGCGGAACGAGGAAGAGCAGCTCGGCCCGGATCCCACCGCGCTCACCCGTGATCTTCGTGTACCCGAGACCGTGCCGGCACTCGTAGAAGTCGAGGTCCCGCTTGACCGGGAGGTAGGACGGCGACCAGTGGTCCTCACCGTCCTTGACGTAGAAGTACCGGCCACCGACGTCCGTCGGCACGTTGTTGTAGCGGTACCGCGTGAGTCGGCGCATCTTCGCGTCCCGGTAGAACGCGTACCCGCCCGCCTGGTGCGAGACGAGCGAGAAGAACCTCTCGGTACCCAGGTAGTTGATCCACGGGTAAGGGGTCCTGGGAGTCGTGATCACGTACTCGCGATGGACGTCGTCGAAGTGCCCGAAACGCATGCCGGCCTTGCCTCTCACTGCACGGGCAGACCAGCGCCCTGCTCACCGTCCGCTGCACGCCGCGGACCGGAAGACCGTGGTCTGCGTGGTCACGCGCACCGACTCCAGGTGCGCCGATCTGTCTGTCGCGCGGCTGTGCCCCTCTCCACATGCCCACCGCGGTCGGTGCAGCACGGCGGCTCCCACGAGAGGACCGGCCGAACGGGCGTCAGACCGAGCACCCCGCCCGCCGGTGGGGAGTCCGAGCAGAACGCCCCGACAACCGCGGATAACCCTAGGCTGCCCCGGTTACGATCCGCAATGACGTACACGACTCGCTGGCGCCCAAGGTACCCGCCCGGCAACGACCCGTGGCAGGAATCAGCCCGGCACGCCGGGAGGGCCCCGTCCCGGACCGCGAGCGTCACCGCCGTCGCGAGCGGAGTGCCCGGCCGGAGCGCCCGATCAGGATCCCGCGGGCCGGTCCGGGTCCTGCCGTGGAGGGCGGCGCGACGGCGGCGGGGCCGGGACCGGCCTGCCTGCCGGTGGCGGCGCCGGGACCGGCGGCTGCGACGGCGACCCGGTGGGCGACTGCCCGGGGCCGGGGCGGGCGGGCGGCCGGGGCCGGGGCGGGTCCGCCGGGTCGGGCGACCCGTGCCTGCGCTGCGACCTGCGGGTCCCCGAGCGCGCGCCGGGTGCCGGCCTGGCGAGCCGTTGGAGCCTCCCGGCGAGAGCGCCGAGATCGTCGACGTTGCTGGCCGCGGCGGCGTTGGCGGCCTGGACCTCGGCGTACACCTCCGCCCGGTGCACCTGCACGCTCCGGGGGGCCTCGATGCCCAACCGCACCGTGTCCCCGCGCACATCGAGGACGATCACGCGCACGTCGTCACCGATGACGATGCTCTCCCCCGCCCGACGGGTCAGGACCAGCACTGCGGGCTCCCTCCATGGACCCCGGGCCGCGACGGACGCCCCGTCACGCCACGGCTGCCCTGATCGGCCAGTCCGACCCCGAGAGGATGACCTGGGCTGCGGTACGGGTGCGGCCGTTGACGACGACCGGTGCCATGAGGTTAGCGGTCGTCCTGCCCTCGCCCCCGCCAACCGTGACGATCACCAGGACCAGCGCGTCGGCGGCGTCGGACAGCCCGAGCGCCGCGCAGGTCGCGTCGTCGAGTTCGAAGGCGTAGTCGGAGAAGAACGCCGACGGCACGACGACGAGGAACCGGATCTCCGGCTGTTCGATGCTCCGCAGTTCGTAGAGCACCGGGACCGGTCCCGTCGCGTCCCCGTCGCCGGCTCCCGGTGCAGGGGACCGGTCGGCCCCGTCCGCGGGCTCCGGGTCGGCGGATCTCTCGTCCCCGAGGGTGACCAGGACGAACCGGGAGAGCCCCGGGAAGCCGGGCAGCGGACGGACGAAGCGGATCTCGGGGAGGGCGTCCTCGGCCCCCGGCGGTTCGGCGGTGTCCCCTGCCGGACCCGCCACGGGACCCGGCGTTCCGGGGCGCCCGTCCACCACCTCGGCGAGGTCCTCGACGACGTTCTCCACCCGGGTCCCTCCCTCGGCAGACCGATCCGGTCGGCCACACGGCACGTTTCTCAACGTAGCGGATTCACTACACAATGCCACGGTCTCGGGTCGCCGGTGGCCCGGTGCCCGGTGGGTCCTCGTCACCGGCGGATCCGGGTCACCGGCGGATCCGGGTCATCGCAGGAAGTCCGCGAGCGAGGTCTGCAGCACCCGAGCGGCCGCGCCGAGGGCCGCCTCGTAGGCGACCCGCTGGGACTCCAGGTGCATGATCGCCTCAGGCATGTCGACGTCCTCGTTCTGGCTGATCCTCGCGGTGAAGTCGATCTTCTCGCTGTCGAGGTTCGCCTTCGTCGTCTCCAGAGCCGCGGCCCTCGCCCCGACGTCGCCGAGCCCCTTGAGCACGGCGGACAGGTGCTCGTCCAGCTCCCCCAGGAGGTCGCCGAGGTTGTCGGGGTCGGTCAGCACGTCCTCCGCCGCCCGTTCCAGGGTGCCCGGCAGCAGGTCGGCGGCGACGTCGGTGCCCCGCACGTCGATCCGGAGGGTGGCGTCCCTGCTGATCCGGGACACGATCTCACCATCGTCACCGGTATAGCCGCCCGAGGCGTCGACGGCCACGTCCCCCGGCGCCGTCCCCCCGAACACCGGCCGGTCCAGCCACCGGGTGTTGTAGAGACCGATGACGCTGTCCCGGATGACCGACAGTTCCTCGGCGATGGCCACCCGGCCCTCGTCGCTCATCGCACCGCTGCGCGCCGAGACCAGCAGGTCGCGGGCACGGTGGATCTGGTTGCTGATCCCGACGAGGGTGCTGTCGGTGATCCCCAGCCGACCGGTGGCGTCGCTGATGTTGCGCAGGTACTGCTCGTCGGCCCGCTTCTGCGAGCGCAGCTTCATCGACGACGCCGTCGCGGAGGGGTCGTCCCCCGGCCGGGTCAGCCGCCGGCCGCTGGACAACTGGTCCTGGTACTTCTTGGTCCGCGCCATCGCGTCCTGGATGCCGCGCAGCGCGGCATCGCTCATGGACCTGTGGGTCACCCGGGAGACGCCCACTCAGCTCACCTCCCGACCACGCCGGTGCGGTTGACGAGGACGTCGAGCATCTCGTCCACGGTGGTGATCACCCGGGCGGAGGCCTCGTAGGCGCGCTGGAAGAGGATCATGCTGGTGAGCTCCTCGTCCAGGTTCACCCCGGCGTCCGACTCCACCGCGACGTCGGCCGTCGTGAGCACGGCCTGCTGGACGTCGAGGGCGCGCTCCACGCTCTGCACCTGGACGCCGAGCTCGGTGGCCAGGTCGCGCCACAGCACGGCGGGACCCGGGCCGCCGAGCACCTGTTCCGCGTACCGGTCGTCGACGAGGTCGCCGATGGCCATCGCCACCGAGCCGTCGACGATCCCGGGCGCCGCGGCGATCGCGAGCTCGCTGGGATCGGTCACCACGACCGAGAGGGTCAACGCGTCCTCGCCCTCGAAGAAGTCCGAGCCGCCGGCCCCGTCGAGGGTGTACCCCCCCGCGTGCAGGGTGTTGACGGCGTCCCGCAGCGAGACCGCGACCGCGTCGACGTCGGCGGCGATCGCCGGGAAGTCGGCGCCGAGCACCCCGAGCAGACCGCCCGCCGCCCCGGAGGACACCGGCACGGTGGTGTCGTTCCAGACCAGCCGGGGCGGGTCGGTCACCGCCTGCGCCAGGTTCTCGCCGCCGACCAGGGTGAACGGCGACGCCGCCCGGCCCGACACGATGTCGATCCCGTTGACGTTCACCGACACCATGCCGTGCTCCCCCGGCACCGCGACCCCGCCGACCAGCTCACCCAGCGTCCGCACCAGCTGGTCGCGCTGGTCCTTGAGCTCGTTGACGGCCCGGCCGGCCATCTCGCCTTCCTGGATCCGCCCGTTGACCCCGGCCAGGTCGACGGCGGCCTGGTTGGCCTCGGCGACGGTGTTCTCCAGCTCGCCGTACGACATCCGCCAGCGCTCGGAGATCCCGGTGGCGACGAAGGCGAGCTGCTGGGCGACCGCCCGGCCGCGCTGGATGACCACGGATCCCGCGGAACTGTCCGTCGGGTGCTGGGCGACGTCGTGCCAGGAGACGAAGAAGTCCTCGAGCACCGCCTGCAGCCCGGTGTCCCCTGGCTCGCCGAGGAGCTGCTCGACCCCGGTGAGCGCGCTCGACCTGGTCTCCAGGGCACTCATCTTGCCCCCCGCGATGGCCCTGGCCCCCTCGAGGAAGGTGTCCCGGATCCGGACCACGCCGGTGACGTCGACCCCGCCGTAGGAGATGTCGGAGCCGGTGAAGATCCCGGTCGTGGGCGGGGCCCCGATCGCGGCGAGGTCGACCCGCTGCCTGGAGTACCCGGGGGTGTTCGCGTTGACGATGTTCTGGCTGGCGACGTCCATCGCGCGCTGGGCGGCCCCCAGCCCGGAGACGGCGGTGTTCAGCGTGGAGAATCCCGACATCGCGGCCTCACAGCGTCCGGTCGACGGCTCGGGTGCCGGGACCGGCACGGAAGCTCCCGGTGCGTCCCCTGGCGTCGTAGCCCCGGGCGGCCCCCTCGTCGGACCCCGCGCCCGCCGCCCCGGCCCGCAGGCCGGTGAGGGCTGCCTGGACCGCGCCGGCGCCCGAGAGCACCAGCTGCCGGTTGGTCTCCGCCACGGCGGCCAGCTCGCCGGTCAGGGTGAGCAGCACCTGTCGGTGCTCCAGCAGGACCTCCGTCCACGGCGGCTGGGCCCCCGCCGCGAGCTGTTCGAGGCTCGCCCCCGGCGGCAGTCCGAGCTCCCGCGCGACGTCGTCGGCGACGGCGGCCCGCTGCAGCTCGACCACTCGTAGCTCGTCCAGCACCGTCTCGACCTCCGCGGTGGCGAGGCGCAACCAGCGGATCCGCCCGGCCGCCATCAGCAGCTGCTCGCACTCCATCCGGTAACTGAGGCGTTCCAGCAGCTCACGCTGGCGCCAGAGGACGGCTGCCAGATCCGGAAGGCTCATGACGGGCTCCTGGGGCGTGACTGACCGGTCCGAGGTCCTGTCGGCAGCGGACGGGGCGACCTGAGCGATCGCGCGGCGGCGACGCTGCGCCGCCCGGGTGATTCACCCGCTCGGGCGGGTGGCGCCGGGCTCCCGGTCACTGGAGCGGCGCCGCCGTCCGGCCGATGGGAGAGGGTGACCGCAGCTCCGCTCTCGACCTCCTCGCCCCGGAGGCCGACCGGCACCGGTCCCGCGACCCTCGAGGAGCTGGTGACCGGCAACCTCGCGCTCGTCGGTCACCTGGCCCGGGAGGTCGCCGCACGGCTGCCCCGGCATCTCGACACCGACGACCTCGCCGGGGCCGGTGCCCTCGCCCTGGTCCAGGCCGCCCGCACCTACGACCCCGACCACGGCGTCCCGTTCGCCCGGTTCGCTGCGACACGGGTGCGCGGGGCGATGCTCGACCACATGCGCTCCCGGGACTGGGCCACCCGGTCGCTGAGGTCACGGGCCCGCGCCCTGGCCGCCGTCGCCGAGGAACTCACCGGCGCCCTGCACCGGGCCCCGACGGACGCCGAGCTGGCGACGGCGGCCGGGATGACCGAGTCCGAGGTCCGCGAGGTCAGGGACGGCACGAACCGGGCGGCGCTGCTGAGCCTCGACCCGGTCGGCGTCGGCGAGAACGGCCTCGCGGCGAACCTGACCGACACCGGGCCCCGGCCGGAGGAGGCGCTCATCGCCGCCGAGCGTCTCGGCTACCTGCGCGACGCCCTCGCCGAGCTGCCCGAGCGCCAGCGGCTCGTCGTCACCGAGTACTACCTGGAGCAGCACCAACTCACCGAGATCGCCGAGCGGCTCGGCGTCACCCAGTCCCGGGCCTCACAGCTCCGGGCGGAGGGCCTCGACCTGCTCCGGGACGCGCTGACCACCCTGCTGCACACCGACGCCAGGGCGGGAGAGGGCGCCTCGGCCGGGTCGGCCGCCGACTCGGGGGCCTCGGGCGGAGCCGCTGCCAAGGCGGCGGACGGGCTGCGGGCCAGGCGGCGATCCGCCTACATCGAGGCGGTGGCCCGCCGGTCCCCGGTCCGGGAGCGTGCCGACGTGCAGGCCTACCTCGACGGGGCCGCCCTCGGGTCCCCCGGACGGGGGAACGGCGCAGGTCACCCGTCCGGCCCCGCCCGGACTCCTCAAGAGGCGTGACCGCCGGCCGATAGGTACCTCGAGCCGGTCCACGGACGAACCGGCAGCGAGACCCGATCCAAGGAGGACACCATGGGTCTGCAGATCAACCAGAACATCGCGGCGTTCAACTCCTACCGCAACCTGTCCATCACCGACGGCCAGATGGCCAAGTCGCTGGAGAAGCTGTCCAGCGGGTTCCGGATCAACCGGGCGGCCGACGACGCCGCAGGCCTGGCCATCTCCGAGGGCATCCGGTCGCAGGTCGGCGGCCTGCGGATGGGTGTCCGCAACGCCCAGGACGGGGTCTCGGTCGTGCAGACCGCTGAAGGTGCGCTCACCGAGATCCACGCCATGCTCCAGCGCATGAACGACCTGGCGGTGCAGTACAACAGCGGCACCCAGAACGACGACTCCAAGGCCGCCATCGATTCCGAGTTCACGGCCCTGACCGAGGAGATCGAACGGATCGGGTTGAACACGAAGTTCAACGGCACCGCGCTGTTCGAGGGGAACGAGATGGTCTTCCAGGTCGGCTACGACGCCGGGGACACCATCACGGTGACCAGCGAAGCCCTTGCCTCGGTCAGCGTCAGCGCCGCGGTCGACGACAGCGCCTCCGTCCAGGAAGCGATCACCACCATCTCGACCCAGCGGGCCACGCTCGGTGCCCTGCAGAACCGGTTCGAGCACACGGTGAACTCGGTCAACGTCAGCATCGAGAACCTGTCCGCGTCCGAGAGCCGGATCCGCGACACGGACATGGCGCTGGAGATGGTCTCGTTCACCAGGGCGCAGATCCTGTCCCAGGCGGGCACCGCGATGCTCGCCCAGGCCAACCAGGCACCGCAGGGCGTGCTCTCGCTGCTGCGGTGAGCAGCACCGGTGGGGGCGGTCGCCCTGGCGCGACCGCCCCCACCGTAACGACGTGAGGGGACGGCCTCGGGACCCGTCCCCCACGGCACGGAAGTGCCGGGTGCCGTCCGGGTCCTACGCGCGTGGATCCGGTCGGTGCGCACCACACCGTCCCAGGGAGGGACGACATGTCCCAGATGAGCATCAGCGGGGTCTTCTCAGGGCTGGACACCGCGTCCATCGTCAGCCAGCTCGTCAGCGTCGAGGCCCGCCAGCAGCAGCTGGTGAAGGCCCGGATGAGCGGCGCCCAGAAGGCCGTCGACGCCTACGGCGCCCTCGTCACCTCGATGAAGAGCCTCTCCAGCCAGGCGACCACACTCGCCACGACCTCTGCCTGGGCGGGGACCTCGGTGACGTCCTCCTCGCCGACCGTCACCGCCGGCTCCACCGGCCTGCGCGCCGCCTCGGTCACCTTCGACGTGACCTCCGTCGCCAGGGCACACACCCTGGTCAGCGCGGACACCGCGGCGACCCTTCAGGACGTGGTCGCCGACGGCACGGTGACCCTGACCAAGGACGGCGACAGCCCGGTGGCGATCGAGGTCGGCAACGGGACCCTCGCCGAGGTCGTCGCCGCCATCAACTCCGCCGACCAGGGTGTCCTGGCCGCGGCCGTGCAGACGGCCCCGGGCCAGTACCGGCTCCAGGTGTCCTCGACGACCACCGGCGCGGCCAGCGGGTTCACCCTGGACGACGTCGACATGGGGCTGATGAACATCGCCTACCAGGGGTCCGACGCCACGATCTCGGTGGGCGAGCTGAACCCCTACACGATCACCTCGTCGACGAACACCTTCGACTCCGCCGTCGACGGGCTCTCCTTCACCGTGAGCGAGAAGGTCAACGGGGTCACCGTCAGCTCGACCCTCGACGGCACCAAGGTCGCCGACCAGGTCTCCGACCTCGTCGACTCGATGAACTCGCTGCTCGACGACCTGGCACAGCAGACCGCCTGGAACGCCGAGACCAAGACCGGCGGGCCGCTGCTCGGCGAGTCGGTGGTCCGGCAACTCCAGCAGGGCATCCTCTCCCTGGTCGGCGACGCGAGCGCACCAGGGGTCGAGCTGGGCCGGTCCGGCAGGGTCAGCTTCGACCGGGCCGCGTTCGTCGAGGCGTTCGAGGCCGACCCGACCGCGGTGGCTACCGCCTTCGGCAGCGTCTCCTCCTTCGCCGCGGCACCAGGGGTCACCGGGAACGTCCAGGTGGTGCGGGCCCCGACGAACCGGGTGGCCGGGACCTACGCGCTGCAGGTCGCCGTCGCCGCGGCGAGGGAACGCTGGCGGATGGAGCCGCCCGGCGGGATCATCGCCGGCCAGACCGTGCTGATCATGCGCGGGTCGATGGTGCTCAGCTACACCGCCGGAGCGGGCGACACCCTCGCCGACGCCGTGGCCGCGGTCAATCTCCAGGCGGCGCACATGGGGCTGGGGATCGGAGCCGCCGTCGACGGCGCCAACATCGTGCTGACCTCGATCACCGCCGGATCCGCCGCGGCGTTCACCGCCTCGGTGAGCGGCGGCACCGCGGTCCAGGTCGTCGCCGGGACCGACGTCCAGGGCACCATCGACGGCCAGCCGGCCACCGGCTCGGGCACCTCGCTGTCCCTGCGGAACAGCACCAGCCCGGCCGACGGGATCGTGCTGTCCGTCGACGTCTCCGACGACGACGTCGCGGCCGGCGGCGGGGACGTGGGGTCGGTCACCTACGCGCCCTCGTTCGCGACCCGGCTGTCCGCCCTGCTCGACGACTACACCCGCACCGGCACCGGGCTGCTGGTCACCAGCCAGGAGGGCCGCGCCTCCGACGTCAAGGACCTGCAGGCCCAGATCGACGCCTGGGACCTGCGGCTGGAGGCCCGCCGGACCTCGCTGACCCGCCAGTTCACCGCGATGGAGACCCTGCTGGCGAACATGCAGAGCCAGATGTCGATGGTCTCCGGACTGAGGGTGAACATGCTCGGTGGGGACGCGTGATGCCGCCGACGTGAGCCGGTCCCACCCGACCCGACCCGCCACCCCGTGCACCCGCCAGGAGAGACCGATGAGCAGCCTCGCCGCAACGCAGCGCTACGCCAGCGACGCAACGGAGACGGTCAGCCCGGCCCGGCTGGTGACGATGCTCTACGACCGGCTGATCACCGATCTCGCGGTCGCCGAGGAGGCCATGCGGCGGGGCGACATCGAGGCCACGGGGTTCCGGGTCGGGCACGCGCAGGAGATCCTGCTCGAACTGCGCGGCACCCTGGACACCACGATGTGGCCCGAGGGCGAGGGACTCGCCAGCCTCTACGTGTGGATGGTCGGCGAACTCATGCAGGCCCGGCTGCGCAACCAGCCGCAGCGGATCGCGGACTGCCGGGACCTGGTGGAACCGTTGCGGGAGGCGTGGCACACCGCCCAGCAGAGCCTTGCCGGCGTCGACTCCCCCGTCGTCGGCGGCCGGGTCGACGGCGCGGCCTGACCCGCCCGACGAACTGGAGACCCCCCATGTCCACCGCGTCCGGCAGCCCGGCCGAAGAGGTCTGGGCCAGCTACTTCGCGGCGGTCGAGGCGGCGGCGCTGGCGGTCGCCGAGAAGTCCCGGCAGGGGCAGCTGCAGCCGTGGCCCGACCTGATCGCCCCCGGGGTGCCGTTCCCGGTGACGCTGGAGCGCCGCCGGGTGGAGGTGCTGGCCGTGATGGAGGGCGCCGTGCGGGAGGCCAGGATCCGCCGGGACGCCATCGCACAGGACCTCGCTGCCCTGCACCCGCCGCGGACGAAGGTCACCGACACCTCGGGCACGCTCGGGAGCCACCTCGACATGGTCGGGTGACCCGGCCGCGCAGGAGCCGGCGGCACCGACCGCCAGTGGCACGGACCGTGGGTGGCACGGACCGCCGGTGGGACGGACCGTGGGCGGGACGGACAGCCGGTGGCACGGACAGCGGGTGGGACGGACCGGGCATCCCCCGCCGACAGCACCCGGAACGCCCTCGCCACACTGTGACCCAGGCCACACCAAACCCGGTCGGTGACCGCGCTGTGTCGCCACGGCGCGGTGACCGCGGCACGACCCTGCACCGTTCGGGCGAGCGCCTCCGCCGCGACGTCACGATCCGCGAACGGGGACCCCGCAGACCTGGGCCGGGAGAGGGAAACAGCAGGTCGTGGACGGTTCACGGCTCAAGCAGACCCCCGACGGCACCGAAGCTGACGACGAGCACGGACTGCTCCTCCGCGGCCAGGGACAAGGCCCCACGTCCGATCCACGGTGCGCCCTGGCGCGATGCCACGGGTGCCGAGGGACGAGGTCCGCCATGCTCGACAGCGTCTCGCTGCGCTCCCTGCACGCAGCCCTCGACGGCCTCTCCGCCCGCGAGCGCGCCGTCGGGGACGACATCGCCAACGTCAACACCCCGTACTTCACCGCGCGGCGGGTCAGCTTCGAGAGCCAGCTGCGCAGCGCCGTCGAGGACGGCACCGACCCGATGGCGGTCCGGCCGGTCGTCACGTACAGCGCCGACCCCGCCGGGCTCACCGGTAACAACGTCAGCCTCGAGGCGGAGACCCTGCTCGGCCTCGACACCAGCCTGCGGTACGACCTGGCGGTCCGGGCGACCAGCGACCGGTTCTCGCTGCTGCGCACCGCGCTCAGGACGGTGTGAGCCGTGTTCGCGGCCCTCGGCATCAGCGGCTCGGGGATGCTCGTCCACCGCACCTGGATGGACGCCATCTCCGACAACATCGCGAACGTCAACACGGTGCGGGCCACCGACGAGGAGGCCTTCCGGGCCCGGTACGTCATCGCCCAGGCGCTCGAGAACGGTTCCACCGGAGCGGGTGTCGCCGTCGGCGGTATCGAGCTGAGTGACGCGCAGGGACGCCTGGTCTTCGACCCGACGCACCCGCTGGCCGACGCGAACGGCCTGGTCCGGCTGCCCGAGGTCGACCTCGGCGAGCAGCTCACCACCATGATCATGGCTCAGCGCGGGTACCAGGCGAACATCGCGCAGGTTGACCGGGTCAAGGCGGCCTACCAGTCCGCGCTCCAGATGGGCCGGTCCTGATGGCCGTCCCCGCGATCGGCGGGATCTCTGGGGCAGGTGGCCTGTCGCACCTGGCCGAGCTGTACCGCCAGCAGATCACCGGGTCCGCCGCCGCGGCGCGCCCGGCGTCCACCGCGGCGGCGGCGACCGCAGGGACCGGCGCCGTCCAGGCGACGGGCACCCCGGGCGTCGGCGGCGTCAGCGGCGTCAGCGGCGTCAGCGGCGGCGGCAGCTTCACCTCCGCCCTCGGCGACGGCCTGCGGGCCGTGGAGTCGCTGGACCGCACGGCGTCCGCCAAGGCCGTCGCCGCCGCGACCGGTGACCTCACCGACGTCCACGACTACGTCATCGCCGCCACCCAGGCCCAGGTGGCGACGGAGCTCACCACGACCGTCCGGAACAAGGCGCTCGACGCCTTCAACGAGATCATGCGGATGCCGCTGTGAGCCCCCGCCTCGACAAGACCCTCGGCCGGGCGCGCGGCGCCCTCGCCGGGTTCACCCCCGGCCAGCGCGGCGTCGTCCTGGTGGCGGTTGCCGCGCTCCTGCTCGGCGCGTACGCGCTGTCCCGCTGGGTGTCCCAGCCACAGTGGACGCCGCTGTTCGGCAACCTGTCCGGCGCCGACGCGAACTCCATCGTCGAACAGCTCTCCGCGGACGGCGTGGAGTACCGGCTCACCGACGGCGGCGCCACGGTGCTGGTCCCGCAGTCCAGCGTCTACGACCTGCGGGTCCGGCTCTCCGGGCAGGGCCTGCCGTCCGCCGGCGCAGAGGGCGGGTACTCCCTGCTCGACGAGCAGGGCATGACCGCGACGGACTTCCAGCAGAACGTCGCCTTCCGAAGGGCGCTGGAGGGCGAGCTGTCGAACACCCTCCAGGCAATGGACGGCGTGCGCAGCGCCGTCGTCCACCTCGCCCTGCCGGAGAAGGACGTCTTCGCCAGCGAGCAGGTCAAGCCCACCGCGTCGGTGCTGCTCGCCCTGCAGTCCGGGAAGACCCTCAGCCGCGAGCAGGTCACCGCGGTGACCCACCTCGTCGCAGGCAGTATCGAGGGGCTCGAACCCGATCAGGTGACCGTCACCGACTCCTCGGGGCAGCTGCTGTCCGTCCCCGGCGACGGCTCCACCGGCACGTCCGCCGCCGCGGGCGAGACCGACGAGCAGACCGCCCGGTACGAGCAGCGGGTCAGCAGCGCCGTCCAGCAGATGCTGGACCGGGTGGTCGGCTCCGGCCGCAGCGTGGTCCGGGTCAACGCCCGGCTCAACTTCGACACCACCGACACCACCAGCGAGAACTACACCTACCCCACCGAGATCCCGCCGCTGTCCGACGAGGAGTCCACGGAGGGGTACTCGGCCAGGGGCGAGGCCACCGGCGGCACCCTCGGCCAGACCTGGCCGACCCTCGGCGCGGAGACCGGCACCGGGACCGACGACGACGGCAGGTACTCCAAGCAGCAGCGCACCCGGAACAACGCCGTGGACAAGACGGTGTCCCGGTCCCAGGTCGCCCCGGGGCGGGTGGAACGGCTCTCGGTCGCGGTGATCCTCGACGCGCGCGCGGCCGGCTCGCTCGACCCGATCCAGATCCAGGATCTCGTCGGCAACGCCGTCGGCCTCGACCCGGAGCGCGGGGACAGCGTCCAGGTCACCCGGCTCCCGTTCGACACCTCGGCGGCGGAGACGGCGACCAAGGAGCTGGCGGCGGCCGAGAAGGCGGCGAAGACGCAGGGGTACGTCGACCTCGGCAAGAAGAGCGGGTTCGGCCTGGTGCTCCTGATCGCGATGTTCCTCGCCATCCGGATGGGGCGACGCGGCCGGGGCACCTCGGTGCAGGTGACGGCGCAGGACCTGCCGGAGACCCCGGCGGGGGTGCTCGTCCCGTCCCAGGTCAAGCCCGCGCTGCAGAGCGGCCCGGCCACCGCGTCGCTGGCCACCGATGCCGAACGCCAGCACATGCGCGAGCACATCGCCGAGCTGGTGGAGAAGCAGCCGGAAGAGATGGCCGCCGTGATCCAGAGCTGGCTCGCTGAGCGGAGCGGCTGATGGCCAGACCCTCCACCACCATCGACGGCCTGCGGAAGGCCGCCATCCTCCTGGTCCAGCTCGGCCGGGACCGGGCGGCGCTGGTGCTGTCCCGGCTGCCGGAGTCCACCGTCGAGGAGCTGACGGCGGAGATCGTCCGGCTCCGGGACGTCAGCGCCAGCGACGCCGAGACGGTGATTCTCCAGGCGCACGAGGAGCTGGCCACCAAGAACGCCACCACCCGTGGCGGCATGGAGCTGGCCCGACAGCTGCTGTCGGCGGGCCTCGGCGCCGAGCGCGCGGACGAGATCATGTCCCGGCTGGGGGCCACCCTCGCCGACATGCCGTTCGAGGGCCTGCGCCGCGCCGACGCCCGGCAACTGCTGTCGTTCCTCGCCGAGGAGCACCCGCAGACCGTCGCCCTCGTCCTCGCCCACCTCTCCCCCGCCCAGTCGGCGATCGTCCTCTCCGGGTTCGACCAGAAGCTGCAGACCGAGGTCGCCTACCGGATCGCGCTGCTGGAGCGGGCCAGCCCAGAAATGATCAAGGTGGTGGAACGCGAGCTCGACCGCCGGATGTCCACCGTGCTGGGGCCGCAGGAGCTGGCCTCGATCGGTGGCGTCGCCCCGCTGGTCGCCATCATCAACCGGGCCGACCGGACGACGGAACGCCTGATCCTCGAGGGCCTGGAGTCCGTGGACGCCGACCTGTCCGAGCAGGTCCGCGCGCAGATGTTCATCTTCGACGACATCACAACGCTGGACGACAAGGCGATCCAGCTCATCCTGCGCAGCGTCGAGAGCGGCGACCTGGCGATGGCGCTCAAGGGCGTCCGCGAGGAGGTCAAGGAGAAGGTGCTGCGGAACCTGTCCACCCGGGCGGCGGAGAACCTCACCGAGGAGATCGACCTGCTCGGCTCGGTGCGACTCAGCCAGGTCGAGGAGGCCCAGGCCAAGATCGTCCAGGAGATCCGCGCCCTGGAGCAGACCGGCCAGATCCTCATCCAGCGAGGCAGCGATGAAGAGTACGTCAGCTGAGCGGGGGACCGGGCCGGACCGGCCGGTCGTGCGCCCGGCACGGCTCGACCGGCAGCTCTCCGACAGCCCGCTGGACCCCTGCTACGCCGACCCGCACCTGGAGCGGCTCGTGGCCATGGCCGGCGAGCAGGCCGCGGAGCAGGCCAGAGCCGAGGGCTACGCCAGGGGGTTCGCCGAGGGCTCCCGGGCCGCCGCGGAGCGGGCCAGGGCGCTGGAGGAGCGCCGCCGGCAGGAGGACGTCGCCCGCAGGGAGGCCTTCCACGCCTCGGCGGCCTCGGCGCTGACCACTCTCGGCTCCGCGGCCAGAGCGCTGCGGGAGAGCTCGGACGCGGTCTGGGCCGAGGTCGCCGACGCGCTCGTCGACGGCACGCTGACCCTGGCCAGGGCCGCCCTCGGCCGGGAACTCGGGACCGTCGACGCCGAGGTCGCCGAGGCGGTGCGACTGGCGGCCAGGACGGCCGGGCAGACCGACCTGACCATCCGGGTCCACCCCGACGACCTCTCCGTGCTGTCGGGGCAGTCGGTCGAGGGCCTCCCGGACGAGGTCCGGTTCATCGCCGACCCCGAGGTCCCCCGCGGCGGGGCCCTCGCCGTCGACGGGTCCCGGCAGGTGCTCGCGCACCTGGAGTCCTCCCTCGCCGCGGCCGAGGAGGTGCTGCGCTCGTGACCGGACAGGGGACCGCGCTCGCCGCGGCGCTGCGGGAACGGGTCGGCCGGGCGGCCGAGGCCGCGGCACCGTCGATACGCGGCAGCGTGCACGAGGTCGTCGGGCTGGGCATCGGGGTGCGCGGGCTGCGGGCCGCGGTCGGGGAGCTCGTCGTCGTACACGCCTCCGCCGGACCGCTTCCGGCCGAGGTGGTCTCGCTGCACCCCGACGGCCTCACCTGCCTGCCGCTCGGCAGCACCGCCGGGGTCGCCGCAGGCGATCCCGTCACGGCCACCGGGAAGGTGTCCCGCGTCCCCGCCGGCCCCGGGCTGCTGGGCCGGGTCGTCGACCCGCTGGGCCGTCCCATCGACGGCGGGCCGCCGCTCACCGACACCGAGGCGGTGCCGCTGGAGATCGGCGCGCCCAACCCCCTGCTGCGCCGCCGGGTGGACCGGGCGCTGGCCACCGGAATCCGGGCGATGGACACCCTCGTCCCCCTCGGAGCCGGCCAGCGGGTCGGCATCATGGCCGGGTCGGGGGTCGGCAAGTCCACGCTGCTCGGCATGGCCGTCCGCGGCACCGTCGCGCCGATCCGGGTGGTCGCCCTGGTCGGCGAGCGTGGTCGCGAGGTCCGCGAGTTCCTCGAGGACACCCTCGACGCGCAGGCCAGGGCCCGCAGCGTGGTCGTCGTCGCCACCGCGGACGACCCCGCGTTGCTGCGGCTCACCGCCGCCTTCACCGCGACCAGGATCGCCGAGTGGTTCCGCGACGCCGGGCAGGACGTGCTGCTCGTCGTGGACTCGGTGACCAGGACCGCGATGGCGCAGCGCGAGGTCGCCCTCGCCGCGGGGGAGCCCCCGGCCACCCGGGGCTACCCGGCCAGCGTCTTCGCCATGCTGCCGCGGCTGCTGGAGCGGTCCGGGCCGGGACCGACGGGCAGCATCACCGCCCTCTACACGGTGCTCGTCGAGGGCGACGACCTGCAGGACCCGATCGGGGACACCGTGCGCGGCATCCTCGACGGCCACGTGGTGCTGTCCCGGGCCCTGGCCACCGCCGGGCACTTCCCGAGCATCGACGTCCTGGAGTCGGTGTCCCGGGTCGACCGGGTGATCCTCCCGCCGGACCGGCTGGCGCTGGCGGTGCGGATGCGCCGACTGCTCGCGGCCTGGCGCGACGTCCACGAGCTCGTCGAGGTGGGCGCCTACGCGCAGGGCAGCGACCCCGACGCCGACACCGCGATCCGGCTGCGCGCCGCCATGGACGCCTTCCTGCGCCAGACACCGGACGAGATCACGGACGCGGAGCGGTCCTGGGCCGACCTCACGACCCTGCTCGGCCAGGGCGGCGGGACCGCAGGAGGTGCCCGATGAGCCGACGGTTCCGGCTGCAGACCCTGGAGCGCCTCCGCTCCGCCCGGCTGGAGCACGCGGCCGGGGCGCTCGCGGCCGCGGGTGAGCGGCTCACCGCCGCCGTCTCCCTCCGCGACCGGCTGGTCCGGGAGCTCCGTGGGACCACGGCGCCGGCCCTGGCCACCCCGACCGACGTCCAGGTGGCCGCGCACCGGCGGGCACGCCTGCACGAGCAGACCCTCACCGCGGAGGCCGAGGTGCGGGCCGCGACGGACGCCGTCGAGCAGGCACGGGACGCGTGGGTCCTGGCCAGGGCCCAGCTGCGCGCCGTCGAGATGCTCCACGAGCGGCACCGCGCGCACCTGCGGCACCAGGCAGCCCACGCCGAGCAGCGGGAGCTGGACGAGCTCGCCGGTTCGCGGGTGACCAGCCTCCGGCAGCGGCCGGCGGGCGACCGGCGGCTGGAGCCGGTCCCCGGTCCCACCGGAGGTGACGCGGCATGACCGAGGGACTGATCGCGCTCCAGGCCAGGGTCGCGGAGCTCCGGCGGCTCGTCGGCGAGCCGGCGACGGGCCGAACCGCTGCCTCCGGGTCGGCGGGTACCGGGTCGGCCGGCACCGGCTTCGACGAGCTGCTCGCCTCGGTCGGCGGGACCATCGGCGGGACCAGGAGTGCCGCCGCGACGACGTCCGGGATCGGCGGCAAGGACGACGGGACCGCGACCGGCCTCGGCCGGCGGGTGGTCGACATCGCCCGGCAGTACCTCGGCGTGCCCTACCGGTGGGGCGGTACCGACCCGGACACCGGCCTCGACTGCTCCGGGCTGACCCAGCTCGTCTACCGCAAGGTCGGCGTCGAGCTGCCCAGGGTCAGCCGCGACCAGGCGCGGCAGGGGCGCGAGATCGGCTCCGTGGACGAGGCCAGGGTCGGCGACCTGGTTTTCTTCGACTCCCCGGTCGACCACGTCGGGATCTACGTCGGGAACGGCCGGATCCTGCACGCGCCGCACTCCGGCGAGAAGGTGAAGATCAGCAAGATCTGGGAGCGGCCGAGCCACATCCGCCGGGTCCTGCCCGAGACCGCCGCTGCCTCCGGCTCCGGCTCGGTGGCCTCCGGCTCCGTCGCGGCGGCGGTCCGGGCGGCCCAGCTGGAACTGCTCGCCGCCGGGGTGAGCCGGACCTCGTCGACGGTCGCAGGCCGCACCTCCGGCACCGACCTCACCGGCCCCTACGCCGACCTGTTCACCACAGCCGGACGCCGGCACGGCGTCGACCCCGCGCTGCTCTCCGCGGTCGCGAAGGCCGAGAGCTCCTACAACGCCGCCGCGGTGAGCCCGGCCGGTGCCCGCGGGCTGATGCAGCTCATGCCGGGCACGGCCCGCGAGCTCGGGGTCGACCCGCTCGACCCGACCGAGGCCGTCGACGGCGCCGCCCGGTTGCTGGCCCGCCACCTGCGCACCTACGACGGGAGCACCGACCTCGCCCTGGCCGCGTACAACGCCGGGCCCGGCGCGGTGGCCCGGTACGGCGGCGTGCCCCCGTACCGGGAGACCCGCACCTACGTCCACCGAGTCACCGAGTTCTGGGAGGCCCTGCGATGAGCGTCACCCCCGCCACGGCCGCGTCCGTCCGCTGGGCGCCGACCGGGGACCCGGATCCGGTGCCGGATGACGACGGGACCGCGTTCCTCGCGGTGCTCGCCGGGACCAGGGGACTGCCGTCGCCCGCCACGGCAGCGACCGGACCGCGCCCGGCCGGGTCCGGGGACGGCGGGTGGGCCGACCGGGAGGTCCCGGCCCCGCACCGGGAGACCGACCGGTACCCGTCCCGGACCGGCCACGACACGGACCGCGACGTCACCACGGACCCGGCGCGGGAGCGGCGGCGGCTGGACCGCGCCCGCGACGAGCGCTTCGCGGCCGACGAGGCGCACCGCGACGGCGCGCGCGGCTCCGTCGCCCGGAACCGGCGCGCCGACAGGCCAGGCGGGCACGGGGGAACCCCTGCGGCCGAGCCGGACCGCGCCTCCGGTCCACGGGAGGACCGGCGACGGGCCGAGGGACCGGGTGCCGCCGATCCGACGACCGCGCCCGGGAGCGCCGGCGCGGTCCGCGACCCTGCCGAGAGCACGGTCACCGACCGGACGGCGACCGACGACGCCGGTCCGGCCAAGGGATCGGCCCAGGGGACGGCTCAGGGGACGGCTCAGGGGACGGCTCCCGGGTCGGCTCAGGAGGCTGCCGCCTCCGGCCGGTCCGACTCCGCCGGCTCCCCCGGTGCCACCGGAGCCTCTGGTACCCCCGGGAGCCCGGGAGCCGCCGGGGGGACGGTCCCACCGGCCGCTCCGTCGGCCGTGGCCCAGGGCGGCGAGGCCGGAACGGGGGGGACCGGAACCACCTCTGCCGGGGCCGGTCAGGGCACCGGAACCCCGGCGACCGGGACCCCGGTCGGTGCGGGAGCGCCCTCGGTGCCATCGGCTGCGGGGCAGCAGGACAGCGGCGGCACCTCGGCCGGACCCGGTGCGAGCGCCGGCGGCTCGGGTGAGCCGACGCCGTCGCCCACCGGGGCCGGTCCCGACCCGGCCGCGGCTCCGGCGACGGCCGCAGCCCCGGGTCGGGCGACCGGTGCGGCTGACGCCCCTGCTCCCGCCCTCCCCACGGAGAGCGGTGACGTGGGCGGGACGACCGCGGAGGGCACCGGCGGGACGGCCCGGCCCGGAACCGTGGCCACCCCGGCGGCTGGCGACCCCGGGACCGCCGGCCAGGGCCTGCCGCAGGAGCAGGGCCTGCCGCAGGGGCAGGGCCGGGCAGCCGGTGCCGAGGGCACGGCCACCGGCCAGGGCGCCGGTCCCGGCGCGGAGACCGGCACGGGAACGGGGACCGGCCCAGGTACCGGGACCGGCACCCCTGCCGGGTCCTCGCCGGTGACCACGGTGCCGAGCGGCGGACCCGCGCCCGACGGGCCCGGTGACGCCGGGACCGGGCTCCGCACCGGAGCGACCCGGGCGGCGGGCGTCGAGGGCACCGCGACGACCGTCGCGGCCGCCCGCGGCACCGATCCGGCCACCGGCAGCTCCACCGCGACCGGCGCAACGGGCGGGCCGCCCGGCTCCACCCCGCAGCAGTCGGTCGCCGACCAGGTCGTCAAGCACCTGGTCGCCGCCAGGGCACTGCGCGACGGGACCCAGCGCACCGTGCTGCACCTCGCCCCGGACCACCTGGGCTCAGTGACGATCACGGTGGACGTCCGGGCCGGGGCGGTCCGGCTCGACCTCGTCGCCGGGGACGGCGCACTCGCGCTGCTCCGCCCGGCGCTGGCCGAGCTACGCGCCTCGCTGGGCGAGGCGGGCCTGCAGCTGACCGACGTGGCGCTGCGGGACCAGGGCGGTCCCGGCGACGGCGGGCGGGGAGCCGGCCGGCAGCAGGCCACGGCGGATCCCGCCGACCAGGGCTGGACCGGGGACCGGGGACCAGGGGTCGGGGACCAGGGGCCTGGTGCCGGGGACCGGGAACCGGGGGACACCCGGCCCTGGGTGGCGGGGGCGCCGTCCCCCGACAACACCGGCCGCCGGGACCGGACCGGGCGGCACGGCCCCGAGCGCCGCCTCGACGTGCGGGTCTGACCAGGACCGCACCCCCGGCGACGCCGCACCGACCAGCAACAGCCGGCAACTGCCAGCACCGAGACGACACCAAGGGAGCGACGACCATGGCCGATCCGATCACCCAGGTCACCGGCTCGGTGACCAACTACGGGACCGGGACGACGGCCGGGACCAGCTCGAACCAGCTGGACTCCGAGGCCTTCCTGAAGCTGCTCGTCGCCCAGCTCCGGTTCCAGGATCCGAGCAGGCCGACCGACGCCAGCCAGTTCCTGTCCCAGACGGCGCAGTTCACGCTGGTGGAACGGGTCGAGGAGCTGTCGACCCTCAACGACCAACTGCTCGCAACGACCAGGTCGGCGTCCGCGGTGGGGCTGGTCGGCCGGACGGTCTCCTGGACCGACGGAGCGGGGAAGACCGTCGAGGGGATCGTCTCCGGCGTGAAGGTCACCGGCGGCCAGGTCGTGCTCGAGGTCGGCTCACAGGAGATCTCCCTCGACCGGGTGACCAGGGTCAGGGAGGTGAGGCCGACTCCCTGACCGGACCCACCGACTCCCGGCCGACCGGCTCGGCCGGCCGTCCCCCTCCGGATCCGGCCGACGACCGGACCCGGCACCGCAGGTCCCCGGCGGCACGACGCCGCCAGGCCCTCCCGGCACGGATGCCACCCCCGCCGCGACGGTACCCGCGAACACGGCCGACAGGCCGGGCTCAGCACCCGCAGCGGTCCCACCCCTCTTGGAGGACTCCGTGCTCCGCTCGCTCTTCTCCGGGATCACCGGTCTCCGACAGCACCAGACGATGATGGACGTCGTCGGGAACAACATCGCCAACGTCAACACCACCGGCTACAAGACCAGCTCAGTGGTGTTCGAGGACACCCTCAGCCAGCTCATCCGGGCCTCCGGCGCCGCGGGCGAGGAACGCGGCGGTGTCAACCCGGCACAGGTCGGGCTGGGCGTCCAGCTCGGCGGGATCAACGTCAACTTCGGCCAGGGCTCCGCCCAGAGCACGGGCAAGGCCACCGACCTCATGGTCCAGGGCGACGGCTTCTTCATCGTGCGCGACGGCCAGGAGTCCCTCTACACCAGGGCCGGCGCGTTCTGCTTCGACAGCGACGGCCGGCTGGTGAACAACCAGGGCCTCCGCGTCCAGGGCTGGGTCGGCGCGGCAGGGGTGATCAACACGGACGGCGCCATCGCCGACATCGTGCTCCCGGCCGGGACCCTCATCCCGCCGTCCCCGTCCTCCTCGGTCACGGTCGGCGGCAACATCATCTCCGGCACCGAGAGCACGATGACCCTCGGTGTCACGGTCTTCGACCAGGCCGGCAACAGCCACGACCTGTCGATCGTGCTCACCTACGACTCGGGCAGCTACCAGGTCGAGGTCCTCGAGGGCGAGGACAGCAGGGGAACGGGGACGTTGGAGTTCCTCGACGACGGGACCCAGGACCCCGACGCCCCCGCCGAGGTGGCGGTCACCCTGGAGGACGGGACGGAGATCACCATCGGCATGGGCGGGGTGACGTCGTTCGGCGGGAGCGGCTCGCTCGCGGTCACCGACGCGGACGGGTACTCGGCGGGCAGCCTGCAGCAGTTCCAGATCTCCGCGGACGGGACCGTGGTGGGCATCTTCAGCAACGGCGAGAAGCTCAACATGGCGCAGATCGCGCTGTCCAGCTTCAACAACCCGCAGGGCCTGGAGAAGGCAGGCAACTCCACCTACCGGTCGACGTCCAACTCCGGGCTGTCCCAGGTCGGGGTCCCGGGCAGCGGGGCAAGGGGCACCCTGCTCGCCGGCTCGCTGGAGATGAGCAACGTCGACCTGGCCCAGGAGTTCACCGGGCTGATCATCGCCCAGCGCGGGTTCCAGGCGAACTCGCGGGTGATCACCGCGAGTGACGAGATCCTCCAGGACCTGGTGAACATCAAGCGCTGAGCGGTCCTGATCCGGTCCTGATCCGGTTCTGAGCACGTGCTGAGCCGGTCCGCACCGTTCCCGGCCCGGTCCCGGCCCGGTCATGTGACCGGGCCGGGCACCGCTCACGGCCGAACCGGCGTCCCCCGTCCGGCGGGTGGCCACCCGCACGGCCCCCTTCCGGACGGGGGACGCCACGCACCCCGGCGCCCGGTGCGGCGCCGCGGTTCCGCCGCCCGGGTGAGCGGGACGTCAAGAACCGGCACCCGCTGCCGACCTCAGTGGTGGGGACACGGACGGACCCCCACCGGATCCAGGGACGGACCTCGTGATCATTCTGACCAGGCTGGGTGGCCACCCGATGGCCGTGAACCCTGACCTCATCGAGCGCGCCGAGCCGACGCCCGACACGGTGATCACCATGACCGACGGGCGCAAGCTCGTCGTGGTCGAGTCGGTCCAGGAGATCATGATCCGTGTCCGGCACTGGCGGGCCTCCGTGGTCGCCGAGGCGCAACTGCTCTGCACGGAGCTGCGGAACGACCCCGATCGCCGCGCCGATCCCGGTGGCGGGGACGACGTGAACGCCAGGGACGCCGACGACGCGGACCGGAACGACAGGGACCGCGACGACGGGGATGACGGCGACGCGCCGTCGACGGACCGGATCGGCGGCCTGACCGCCATGGAGGCCTCACTGGCCAGGGTGCTCCGCCTGCCGCAGAGGAGGGAGTGAGCGATGGACCCGGCCACCGTCATCGGCGTGATCCTGGCCTTCGCCGCCCTCTTCGGATCCATGATCATGGAAGGCGGCTCCCCGGCCTCGCTGTTCCTGCTTCCCCCGATGTTCCTGGTCTTCGTCGGCTCCTTCGCCGTCTCCCTCGCCTCGAACACGGTGCCCGGCTTCCTCGGCTCGGCGAAGTGGCTGGTCTACGCGCTGACCGCGAAGAAACCCGACGTCGAGGCGGTGGTCGAGCCCCTGGTGAAGATGGCCGAACGCGCCCGACGGGAGGGCCTGCTCGCACTCGAGCAGGAGATGGAGACCGTCAACGACCCGTTCATGAAGCACGGCCTGCAGATGGCCGTCGACGGGACCGACCCCGACGACCTGTGGGAGATCCTCAGCGCGGAGGTCAGGGCGAAGAAGACGTCGGCGGCCAACGGTGCGAAGTTCTGGGAGGACGCCGGTGGCTACGCGCCGACCATCGGCATCCTCGGCACGGTCATGGGCCTGGTCACCGTGCTGAAGAACCTCGCGGATCCCGCGGAGCTGGGCGGGCACATCGCCGTCGCCTTCCTCGCGACGCTGTGGGGCGTGCTCCTCGCCAACCTGCTCTGCATCCCCTTCGGCAAGCGGATCAAGACGGTCGCCGCGGCGGAGTCGGCCCGGATGGAGCTGATCATCGAGGGGGTCCTCGCGATCCAGGCCGGATCGAACCCGCGGGTGGTCGCCACCAAGCTCAAGTCGAAGATGACCCCCGTCGGACCTCCCGCCGCGAAGGAGGCCGCGTGAGCGGGCCCGGCGGCAAGCGCCGCCGCGTGGAGGAGGAGGATCTCGGGGCGCACGAGAACGAGGAGCGCTGGCTGCTCACCTACTCGGACATGATCACCCTGTTGATGGTGCTGTTCATCGTCATGTTCGCGATGAGCCAGGTCGACCAGAAGAAGTACATGGCGCTGAAGACGGGCCTGTCCGCCGGATTCGGCGCCCCGGTGGCGATGCTGCACGGCGCCGACCGGATGCTCGACCCAGGCGGGGCCATAGCGCCCGACAGCGTCAACCTGTCGGGTGACGTCTCCAGCGAGCGGGTCGTCCCCGCGCTCGAGCCGACCCCGAAGGTGGAGACCAAGGACGTCGCGAGGGTCGCCGAACTGGCCAGCGCCACCAGCCGGGCGCAGGTCGAGAGGGAGTACCTCGAGCTGGAGAAGGTCCGCAAGCGTCTCGTCGCCTCGCTGCGCAAGGCCGGGATCCCGAAATCGGCGACGTTCCGCTACGACGAACGGGGTCTCGTCGTCACCATCGCCACGGACGAGGTCCTCTTCGCCAACGCCAGCGCCGAGCTGCGCGGGTCCGGCCGGAGGATCCTGGACACGCTGGCCCCGACCCTGCGCGAGATCCCCAACGCGATCAGTGTCGACGGGCATACGAACTCGCTCCCCATCTCCACCGAGCGATACCCCTCGAACTGGGAGCTGTCCGCCGACCGGGCAACGGGCGTGCTGCGGTACCTCAGCACCGCCCGGGGCATCCCGGTGAGCCGGCTCTCCGCCGGCGCCTTCGCCGACACCGAGCCGCTCCGGTCGCACTCCGACCCACGGGCCGTCGTCCTCAACCGCCGGGTGGAGATCGTCGTCATCGCCCCCCTCGACGCGTCCTCGGGACGGGCCCTCGCGGAACTGGGCGCCGACGTCACCAAAGAGGCGATCAAGGCGATGGACGAGGTCGCCGTCCCGGTGACGTCCCCCACGGCGCCACAGCGGACGCAGGGGACGCAGGGCACCCAGCGCGGGGAACCGGCGACCGGGACGGCCGGGACCGCGGGGACGGCGGAAGCCGGGCACACCACCGGCCCGCGGACCACCGCCGACGTCTACGCGCAGACGCACGGGCCTCCCGGCTGACCCCGGGCGCGAAACCCCCGGCCACCCCCCGACGCACCATCCCGGGCCACCACCGGCACCCCACCGCGGCGCACGACCCGCGGCACCGACACCAGCAGGGCGCAGAAGACCGATACCAGCGGGGCACAGGAGAGGGACGACACGATGGCGAGACGGAAGAAGGCCGTCCCCGAGGGGGGGCCGGACGGCACAGCGGAGGGCACCGCCAAGGGCGGCAAGAAGAAGCTCCTCGTCGTCATCCCGCTCGTGCTCGCCCTCGCCGGCGCGGGAGTCTGGTTCTTCCTGCTGCGCGGCGGGGACGACGCGCCGAAGGAGCCGGTACCCGGCGCCGTCGTGCACGTCGAGAACCCGATCACCATCAACCTCGCCGGCGGGCACTTCCTGAAGCTGGGGCTGGCGCTGCAGCAGGACGCCGCGGCCGGCGGAGGCGGCGAGGGAGGCGAGCTGGACACCGCCCAGGCCATCGACCTGGCCATCTCCACCTTCAGCGGGAGGTCCATCGAGGAGCTGTCGAAGAAGGAGGGCCGCGAGCACGCCAGGGAGGAACTGCTGAAGAAGATCGAGAAGGCCTACCACCACGAGGTCTACAAGATCTACTTCACCGAGTTCGTCATGCAGTGACCCCCTGACCAGCACGCGGTGAACCCGGGACCGCCACGCGGTGACCCCCGAGCCGTCTCGCGGTGACCCCCGGGCCGTCACGCAGTGACCATCCCCGGCTCAAGCCCCGCGCCCGGGATCCCGATGCCACCCCCGTGGGCTCCTCCGATCAGGCGACGTCGGCGCGGACGCCGTCCTCGCGACGCAAGGGGGGCGAGCCGCGGACCTACGACTTCCGCCGCCCGGTGCGGCTGGCCCGCGAGCACGCCCACCTGCTGCGGGTCGCCATGTCCACCTTCGCCCGCCAGGCGACGACCGTGCTCACCACGACGCTGCGTACGGTCTGCCAGCTCAGCGCGACCCAACTGGAGGAGCTCAGCTACGACCAGTACCTGATCAGCCTCAACGAGCGCAGCGTCTGCGGCGTCGTCACCATGGAACCGCTGCCCGGCAAGGCGCTGATCAACCTGGACCTCACCACCCTGCTGATGATGGTCGACTACCTGCTGGGCGGTCCCGGGACCGAGGAACAGCCGGACCGACCGCTCACCGACATCGAGCAGGCCCTCACCCGGCAGACCATCCAGCGGATGCTGCGGGAACTCGCCTACGCCCTCGAACCGATCAGCAAGGTCACCCCGACGCTCGTCAGCATGGAGGGCAACCCGCAGTTCGTGCAGGCTGCCGCCCCGACCGACCCGGTCGTGGTGTGGAACTTCGACCTCCAGGTCGGGCCGCGGACCAGCCCGGCGACCCTGTGCTTCCCCTACGCGATGCTCTCCCCCGCGCTGGACACCCTGGCCAGGAGCAACCAGGACGGCGAGCGGGTCCGGCTGCGCAGGGAGGCGACCCGCCGCACCACGCGCCGGCTCGCGGACGTGTCGGTCGAGGTGTCGGTGCGGTTCGACCCCACCCGGATGCCGTCATCGGTGATCGGCGACCTGGCCGTGGGCGACGTCCTGCCGCTGGGCCACAAGACCACCCTCCCGCTGTCGATCGTCTCCGCCGCGACGACCTTCGCCAAGGCGGTCCCGGGGGTCTCCGGCCGCCACCTCGCCGTCCGGGTCGTCGAGCCGCCCGGATCCCTGTGAGCCCGTGAGAGGAACCGCCATGCCGTTCTCCGCCTCCCCGCTCGTTCCCGGCCAGCAGGACGCCAGTGGCGCAGAGCCGTGGCAGCAGGCCGCCGACCTGGTGACCGGGGCCGTGCACGAGGCGCTGGCGCAGATCCCCAGCGTCGAGCCGCTGGAGCTCGGGCAGCCGTCCGCCGAGGAGACCGAGGCGCCCCTGCCCGAGCCCTCCGCCGCGGCCGTCACCGGGTACCTCGGCGGTGCCGTCGAGGGGAAGATCCTGCTCGTCATCGGGCAGGACCTCGCGGACGCGCTGGGATCGACCCCGTTCGGTGCCCTGGAACCGGCGCAGGCCCTCAAGCCCGCCCTGGAGACCGTCGCCGACCGGCTCGGCGGCCGCCTCGACGGCGCACCGACCGCCATCGGGGTCGAGGGCTGCCTCGACGTGCTCGCCGGTGGGACCCGGGTGCTGGTGCCACTGCTGGCGGGCGGGACCGTCACCTCCTTCGTCGGGGTCAGCCTGACCAGCCTCCCGGAGGCGCAGGCAGGCGGGGGGTCCCCGGCGGGCAACGCGTGGGGCATCGACATGCTCCGCGACGTCGAGATGGAGGTCACCTGCGAGCTCGGCCGCACCCGGATGACGGTCCGGCAGCTGCTCGCCCTCGCCCCCGGGGATGTCGTCGAGCTGGACCGGCTGGCCGGTGCCCCGGCCGACCTGCTCGTCAACGGGACCCTGCTGGCCCGCGGCGAGGTCGTCGTCGTCGACGAGAGCTTCGGGCTGCGGATCACCGAGATCGTCACCGGGAACGACACGTGAGTCCCGCCGAGCAGCTCGAACTGACCGCCCGGGCGGTCCTCTCCCTCGTCGTCGTCCTCGCGCTCGTCGTGCTGGTCGCCCGCCTGGTCCGGCGGAGCGGCCTGCGCGGGCCGGGAGTCGGGCTGCGGGTGCTCGACCGGGTGGGACTGGCCAGGGAGGCGTCGCTGGCGGTGGTGGAGGTCGGCGACCGGGCCCTGCTGCTCGGGGTCACCTCGCACACGGTGTCCCTGCTCACCGAACTCGATCCCGCAGTGCTCGACCCGACAGTGCTCGATCCCGCAGTGCTCGATCCCGCAGTGCTCGATCCCGCAGTGCTCGATCCCGCAGTGCTCGATCCCGCGGTGCTCGATCCCGCGACGCCCGGCTCGGCAGCGCTGGACCCGGCATCCGGTGCCACCGCCGCCGGAGTGCCGGGTGCGTCCGGCGCGGCGGCCGGGACCGGCCCGACCGGAGCGCCGCGGTTCCCGCTCCGGACCGACCGCGGCACGGCCCGACCCGGAGCCGCTGCGGGCGCCGGTCGCGAGCGGGTCCCGGCCCGGCGCGCCCCCGCCGGCGGGAGGTCGCGCTGGCACGGGTCGGTCCTCGCTCCCAGCACCTGGCGTCAGGCGATCGAGACCCTTCGCGATCTCACCGCGCGCGGGAGGTGACGATGTCCGCCGCGCCCACCTCGCACACCCCGGGGCGCCGTCCTCACCGGCGGGCTGCCGGCCTTCTCGTCGCCGTGGCCGCGGTGCTCGCCGGGCTGGCGGTCGCGCTGCCCGCACGAGCGGCCACCGCCCCGGCCTCGGCCGGGGCACCGGCCCGTGCCGTCGTCCCGGCCGCCGGGGCTCCCGCACGGCAGGCCCTCGCGGTGCCCCATGCCGTCATCGTCCCGGCCGCCGCGGCCCGCCTCGGGGCCGGATCCGCTGTCGTTCCCGGCGCGTTCCCCAGCGCGTTCCACGGTGCGCCGTCCGATCCCTCGGGGCCGAAGAAGCCCACCTCCCCCGCGGGCGACGACAGCACCGACGTCACGGTCACCGTGCCCGGAGAGCCGAGCGGCGCCCTGCAGATCATCCTGCTGATCACCGTGCTCGGTGCCGCCCCGGCGATCCTGCTGCTGTGCACCTCGTTCACCAAGATCGTGGTGGTGCTGTCGCTGACCCGGAGCGCGGTGGGCACCCCGTCGATCCCGCCGAACCAGGTGCTCGTCGGCCTCGCCCTGTTCCTCTCCCTGTTCGTCATGGGCCCGACGCTGGACGCCGTCAGGACCGAGGGGGTCAGCCCGTACCTGGCCGGGGACAAGAGCTCGACCCAGGCCTACCGGGACGGCACCGAGCCGCTGCGCGAGTTCATGCTCGCCCACACCCGGGACGAGGAACTGGCCCTGATGACCAAGGCCGCGGGAGTGGAGCTGCCTGCCACCCGCGACGACGTCGAGCTGCGCACCCTCATCCCGGCATTCGTCGTCAGCGAGCTGCGCAGCGCCTTCATCATCGGCTTCGTCGTCTTCGTGCCGTTCCTGGTCATCGACCTCGTGGTCAGCGCGATCCTGATGTCGCTCGGCATGGTCATGCTGCCGCCGTCGCTGATCTCACTGCCGTTCAAGATCCTGCTCTTCGTGCTCGTCGACGGCTGGACGCTCGTCGTCACCGCCCTCGTGGGCAGCTACCACTAGCGGGGCCGGCGGACCGACCCGTCGGTCACCGGCGGCCACCCGCCGACAACCCACCACCGGCCACACCGGCCGGCACCGAGAAACCGGCACCGAGACAGACCAGCACCGAGAAAGGGGAGGCACGGTGGAGGACCAGATCATCCAGATCGTGGCCAGTGCACTGATCACCGCGACCAAGATCTCGGCTCCGGTCCTGGTCGCGACCCTGGTCGTCGGCCTGCTGCTGTCCATCGTGCAGTCGGCGACCCAGGTGCAGGAGGCCACCCTGACCTTCTTGCCCAAGCTCGCCACGGCCGCCGTGATGTTGGTGATCACAGGAGCCTGGACCCTGCGGGTGCTGGAGGGCTTCACCCGGGAGCTCTTCGCGGGCATCCCGGAGCTGCTCGGGTCCGGATGAGCGTGGCTGTCCCGGGCTGGGGCCGCGCTGCCCGGAGACCCTGCCGGGAGGCCCAGGCACGACAGCGGACCGCCGAGGGAGGAGTCGACGCTCCCGCGCGCCCTCGACGGCCGCCGTGTGGTGTCGACTCCTCCCCCGGTGCTCGCCGCCCCGCGGCCGTCACCGTGGCTGGGCCGGTCGATGGCGAGACGGGTCGGTGACTGCGGCGGGTGGCTGGGCTGGCCGGTAGCGGGTGATTGATGACGAGACCGATGGTTGGTGGCGGGTGTCTGGTGCCGGGACCGGCCGGAGGCGGGAGCGAGGTCACGCCGACGGATTCACGTGACCGTCCCCGATGCCACCCGACATGGACCGCAGCGTGATCACCCGGTGCACACCCCGCCGGACGCTCCGCGCCGACCAGGATCTACCGCACGCACCGGACAGCGCGCAGCCACGAGCGACGACCGGTCCTCGTACCGAGCCGCACTCGTCACGACCGGCGGGTCTGCCCACCGACGCCCTGCCACCGTTCACGTTGCGACCAGGTGGGTGCGATCCGGGCGGAGCCCTGCTCAGCGCGTCACGACGTCCGGGTGGTGAACAGATCCTGCGGAACCCTCGCCGGCAGTTCGGTGTGCCCGCGGGTCCAGGCATCACACCGCTCCCGCAGCGCCGGGTCGGGGGTGGGGTCATCAGGGAGGCGGGCACCGTCGTACACATAATCAGTGGCCTTCCAGTGCCGGCTGCCGTGGTCGGGGACCTGCTCCACCCACACCGTGTTGATGTTCCCGTGGAACTCCCGGCGCGGACGCTCGTCGTTGTCGAAGCTGGCCTCGTACCAGTAGTCGTCCACACAGACCTCGACCCGCACCCGGGTCGGCGAGTCCTGCTGCACCTGCTGGACCCACAGCCACAACGGTGCCAACCGCTCGGGTGAAGGGGCATCGGGCAGTTGCTCCGGACGAAGAATCTCACTCTTCAGGGAGGACTGCTCGGCCGACAGGAGAGTCCCGGAGGCAATGGCCGGTAGAAGAGGGAGCAGTTCCTCAGGATGGGGGTGGTGGTACCAGGTCTTGGTCAGGGCGAGGTAGCGGCGAGCGGCCAGCAGCGCCTGGGCGGTCTCGGGATCATCGGCTCCGAGACCGCCGTCGGGGTCACGCCAGTGCAGGGGGATGTAGGTGGTGCCGTCCAGGTCGATCCGGCCCACAGCCTGCTCCACCGGAACGGTCGTGGTCCTCGCGGTGGGAGAGTGCCCCGGGGAGTCGGTGCACCCGGCCAGCCCCACCACCAACAGCGACACACCGATCGCACCCCGACGCAGTCCCGACACCACGATCTCCCTTTCCACCCCGGACATGAGATCAGCCATGAGGACCATGCCGACCGAGGATGCTCTCCGCATCGTTGATGGCGCTTCGGTACGCATCACGTGCCATTGACAGGCGCACGTTGACATCCGGGTCTCCGCTCGGGTCCGGATGAGCATGGCTGCCCCGGGCAGGACTCTGCTGCCCGGGAACCCTGACACGACAGCGGACCGCCGGGGAGGAGTCAACGCTCCCGCGCTCCCTCGACGGCCACCGCGTGGTGTCGACTCCTCCCTCGGTGCGCACCCCGCCGGACGCTCCGCGCCAACCAAGATCTGCCGCTCGTACCGGACAGCCCGCAGCCACGAGCAACGAACGGCCCTCATAACGAACGGCCCTCATACCGAACAGCACTCGTCACGACCGTCAGATCTGCCCACCGACGCCCTGCCACCGGTCACGTTGCGACCGGGTGGATGCGTTCCAGGCAGAGCCCTGCTCAGCGCGTCACGGCGTCCGGGTGATGAACAGGTCCTGCGGGACCTTCGCCGGCAGTTCGGTGTGCCCACGGGTCCAGGCGTCACACCGCTCCCGCAGTGCCGGATCGGGAGGTGTCTCGTCTGTGGCCGGCGGCCGGTTCCCGTCGTAGTAGTTGTGGATGACCTTCCAGTATCGGGTGCCATGATCCGGAACCTGCTCCACCCACACCGTGTTCATGTTCCCCCGGAACTGGTTGCGCGGCTTCGTGTACGTCATGAAGTTGGCCTCGTACCAGTAGTCGTCGACACAGACCTCGACCCGCACCCGGGTCGGCGTCTCCTGCCGAACCTGCTGGACCCACAGCCACAACGGTGCCAACCGCTCGGGCAGGTTGCTTGGCCGGGCTTCTACCTGCCGCTCGATCTCACCGCGCAGTGATGATTCGTCGGCGTTAAGGAGATTGCCGTACGCCACGGTAGGCAGCAACGGAATGAGATCTCTCGGATGGGGGTGCCACCACCACGTGTTGACCAGTGCCAGGTAGCGCCGTGCGGCAAGCAGTGCCCGGGCCACTTCGGGATCGGTCACGCCACCACCCGGATCCCGCCAGTGCAAGGGAACCAGGGCAGTGCCCTCCAGGTCGATCCGACTAGCGAGCTCGTCCGCTGCCGGCCCCGACGATCGTGTCGCATCCGGAGGCTCCCCCGACCCGTCAGTACAGGCAGCCACAGCGGTAAGGATCGTCACCGACACCAGAAGGCAAGCACAGATCCGCACCCCCAAAAGTCCCCGCACCTCAGCCCTCCTCCGGTCCGGTCCACATGTTGTCACCGTGGTTCACGCGGATTCAGGTGTTTCTCGACCGCCACCAAGGCCGCCTCGTAGGCCCGGCCCACCGCTGACACCCGGACATCGACCCCTGGATCCCCACCCGGCGAGGCGAACCACGTCCATGCCGTGGCTTCGGTCTCGGTCCACTGCGTCATGGGTATCCGCTCGCCCTCGCGGACGAACACACTATCGAGGCGCTCCAGAGGCAATGCCTCGTACTCCGCCCGATCGACCGCGTCCTTGACCCGGCGCGCACCCTCCGTTATAAACAGGTCTTCCTGGTGATTCACGACACCCATGCTGTCCGCTGCCGGAGAGTGGTTCTCCGTCCAACTGCCCGCATACTCACCCGCCACAGAGAACGGGAGCTTGGTGAGTTCACCACCGGGTACGGAGTCGAACACGGCGGTCACGACAGCCCCCATCATCCGGTGTCGCTCCTCACTGCTCGCGGACAGACGCTCGTCGGACACCAGGGCATCCGACCATCGCTGCTGCATCGCTCCGTGATCCAGAGCCGCGAACACCGCGACCTCCGGGTTGATCAGGTGTTCCTCCATCTGATCCGTCGTCCACCTTGAACCGACCTGCAGGTAGAGGTCCCGGAGCGAGACGACGGCGGCGCTGCTGATCCGCTCGTAGCTGACCGGGTCGCGCCCCAGTTCGGCGAGGAACAGCCGTGCCGGTCCGACATCCAGTTGCTCCGTACCGCTGGCCTGCGCACCCGGAACAAGCGGGGCCGCATCGAACAACGGACGGGCACCGATGTCGAAGGCGTTGTGGAAGGCCGGCAGGTAGGCGACGGTGATCCGGGACAGGGCATCCCGCAGCTCCGGCGGAACGATCTCGACCTGCCCGAACACCCCGGCGCGGAGCCCTCCGGCACCGCCGTTCAGGAACCCCTGGGCCTGCTCGTCGTCGTACACCGCCTGCACCAGCGCCCGCACGAGCTGCCAGGACCTGTCGTCGGCGTCCACGAGGGTGGCCACCCGCAGTGTCTCGCCCAGAGCCAGCATGCCCTCGTTGGCCACCGCACCGTGCGGATCACGACCAAGCAGGGACTCGTCCAGGGTCCATACCCGGTCGGTGAACAGGTAATCCAGTACTGGGGCTCCGCTCTTGTCGAGCCCCGTGGCGAGGAACTGCCGGGCGGTCTCCGGGTCCCGGACCAGGGCGACCATGAGGTTGCGCACCGGGTCGTAACCCAGCGGCGTGTCACCGCCTGTGCCGCCGGTGAAGTCCAGCCGCGGATACACCGGCGGCAGGGTGGCGGGACCGCCCCACGGCAACCCCGACGGGAGGGCCCGCAGCGCGGCGTCCCGCCCGGCCAGCACCTCCCGCTCGACGGCGAGCATGTCCCGCCCCACGGTCAGCAGGAACTCCCGACCGTAGGACCCGGTCCCCAGCAGGACCCCCAGCCACTGGTAGCCGTACACCTCGGAGGAGGAGTCGAGGAACCGCCCGTGCCGGCGCCCGGCGGCCAGCAGTCCGGCCAGCCACGTCTCCGGCAACTGCCCCGGTCCCTCGCCGAGGTGATGGGAGCCGGTGGCCAGTGTCCGGCCGAGCAGCCGTTGCAGGGCGCCGACGGCCTCGGCGTCGATCGGCGTCCGCCCGGGTCGGTGCGACCCGTGGTAGGCCACGACCAGGCCGCTGGTCAGGTCGAGCAGGCCCTGCGGTCCCACCTCGCGCAGGAAGCCGGTGGCGAACGCCGGGTCGTCCGCCCAGGTGTCCAGCAGTTCCCGGAGCCCGGCGAGATCGGCCGGTGTCGCCTCCGACCCGGCCGCCCGGATCCGCTCGGCCAGCGTGGCGGCCTGCTCGACCGCGGCCTGGGCCCGCAGCCGGTGCGCGGTCTCGACCAGCCCGGCCAGCAGACCCGCTGCCCCGCCCTCACCTCCGGCGGTCGCGGTGCCCGGCCGCGGCGTCGCCTCAGCCAGGTCCCGGGCCCAACGCTCCACCGCGGTCTCCACCTCGCCCCGCACCGCGTGGAACCGGCGGGTCAGCTCCGCCTCCGTGGCGCCGAAGACCGTCTCGGCATCTCTCCGACGCACGGCCGCGGGAACGGCCCCGGCCAGCGGGCTCCCGTCCGCCAGACCGTCGGCGATCCGCAGCTCGCTGTCGCGACGCTCCCGGGCAGCGACCAGGGCCGCGTTCAGCCGGGCCACCTCCGCCCGGGCGTCGGCGATCCGGGCTGCCACGGTCGTGGTGGCCGAGCACGCCAGCTCCAGCAGCGGCCCCATCGCCTCCACCTGCCCGGCCAGCCGTTCCAGTTGCGTGATCGCCGTCCGCGCCGCCTGCCCCTCCCAGCTCTCGATCAACGCACCGGCCCCGAACCGGATCAGCCGCCGCAGCTCCTGCACCTGCCCGGTGGCCATGCTCCAGGACTCGACCGCCAGCCCCAGCTCCCCGTGGGCGTCCGCGTCGAGCACGAACCCGCCCGGTGCCTCGACCGGGGTCACCGCGCGGCCCCTGCTCCGGCGAGAGAGCGAGCAGCCGAGGCGGTCTCCTCGTCGACGTCGGCGTACCGCTCCACCGCGGCCTGCAACAGGTCCGCCAGCCCACCGACCGCCCCGCCGCAGGCGTGGATCACCTGCGCCCAAGCTGTGGCGAACCCGTCCAGTGTCGGCTGCACGGTCCCGGCGAACTCCCCGGCTCCCAGCCCGGCGTGCTCGACCCCTCCGGTCAGCCGCGCCCCGACCTCCGGAAGGCCGTCCCGCACGTCCGCGAACACCTGCTGCTGCCCGTTCAGGGTCCCGTAGTCCACGACCAGTCGACCGCCAACACCCACCCGGGCCCTCCCCACTCCCACCGGACGGCCGACACCGGACAACCACGACCGAAACAGGTAAACCGCCCCCCGCATGACCAGCCACCATACCGCGCACCCACCGACAGGAACAGACGAAGGGGACCGGACGACCGGACGGAACGAGTCATCACCTGATGGAACAACCCGGCAGAGGGCGTACCGGGGCGGGTCGATCCGAACGCCTCCCGGCCCGCCGGTGCGGAACCGTCCGGAACCCGGCGGACAGCGGACCGCCGAGGACGCGGACCGCCGGGGAGGAGTCGACGCGACCAACGGGCCGAGTGTGGCTATCACGCGGTGTCGACTCCTCCCCGTGGGCACGCCACGGGTGGGCGCGGGCACCGGTGCGGGCGCGGCCGCGGTCTCAAGCCCGGCCGCGGCTCCGCCGATGGAAGGCGAAGGCCACGGACGGCTCCCCTGCCCGCAGGACCGACCGCAGGAGCCGTAGCCCCATGCCAGCACAACCCCCGGGACCACCCCGGCGACCTCGTGCTCGGTGGCGCCGCCCGCTCCGGCACCATCGCCTCCGGCCGGCCTGGGGCAGCGGCGAGGGCCGGCCGTGACCGGCCTCCAGCTCGCCGTCGGCGAGAGCACCCTGGCCGGGTACCTGCTCGCCGTCGCGAGGGTCGGTGGGTTCGTCCTGACCTCGCCGCCGTTCAACACGCGGAGCGTGCCGATGCGGGCCAGGGCTGTGGTCGCCCTCGGCGTGGCGATCCCGCTGACCACCTGGACCGCACCGGTCGCGCCCCGGCTGGACTCGGCCGCACTGCTGCTGTACGCGATCCTCCAGGTGGTCACCGGGGCCGCGCTCGGCTTCCTGGTGCTCGTCGCGGTCGCCGTGCTCCAGTCCATCGGCGACATGGTCGACCTCGTGGGCGGGTTCAGCCTCAGCACCGCCATGGACCCGCTGATGTTCGTGCAGTCCTCGGTGATGGGCCGGCTGCACTACCTGCTCGGGGTCACCCTGCTGTTCGCCACCGACGCGCACCTGCTCGTCCTGCAGGGCCTCGCCCGCAGCGCACAGCTCATGCCGATCCCCGCCCTCGACCCGGCCGAGGTGGCGCGGGCGGTGACCGCGGACGTCGCGGGTCTCGTGCTGGCCACCCTGCAGGTCGCGGGTCCGCTGGTGGCCGTGGTGCTCGTCGCGGACGCCACTCTCGGCCTGCTCACCCGGGTCGCCCCGGCCCTCAACGCCTTCATGCTGGGCTTCCCGCTGAAGATCCTGCTCGCCCTGCTCCTCACCGGCCTCGTGATCACCCGGCTCCCCGGGGTGCTCACCACCGCCGTCCGGGAGGCGGCGGCGACCATGCTTCGGCTGGCCGGGGCGGGATGAGCGATGGCCGAGCAGGAGGGCCGGACCGAGAAGCCCACTCCCAAGCGGCTGCGCGACGCCCGCAGGGAGGGGCAGTTCCCGCGCACCCAGGACGCCGCGATGTGGGCGGGGCTGGCGGCGGGCACGGCCCTGGTCCCGCAGAGCGCGCACCTGCTCAGGGATCGCTTCGCGCAGTTGCTGGACATGCTGCCGGAGGTCGCGGCCGACCCGTCGCTGGTCCGGGTGCTCCGGGCCGTCTCGGAGCTCCCGGCGGCGGTTCTCGTCCCCGTCGCGCCGGTGTGCCTCGGTGCCGCCGCCGGATCGCTGCTGGCGACGGCGGTCCAGGGGGTCCACCCCTCCCCCGTGGTGCTGAAGCCCAAGTTCTCCCGGCTCAATCCGAAGCAGGGGCTGAAGCGGATGTTCGGCGTCCGCGCCGCCTGGGAAGGGCTCAAGGCCGTCCTCAAGGTGGCGATCATCGCCGCGGTCGTCGTCGCGCTCGGCCGGGACCTGGCACCGGAGCTGATCGCGAGCGGGATGCACCTGCCCACGATCATCGAGAGCGCCTGGTCGGCGCTGCGCACCACCCTGTGGGCCGCCATCGCTGCCGGCGCGGTGCTGGCCCTCGCCGACTACGCCTACCAGCGACACACGGTGATGAAGCAGCTCAAGATGAGCCCGAGGGACATCCGGGACGAGCTCAAGCAGACCGAGGGCGACCCGATGCTCAAGGGGGCGATCCGCTCCCGGCAGCTGGCGATGAGCCGGAACCGGATGCTCTCCGAGGTGGCGACGGCCGATGTCGTCCTGGTGAACCCGACCCACCTCGCGGTAGCGCTGCGCTACGAGCAGGGGAAGGGCGCCCCCCGGGTGATCGCCAAGGGGGCCGGTGCCGTGGCCGCGCGGATCCGCGAGCGGGCCCGCGAGCACCGGGTGCCCGTCGTCGAGGACAAGCCGCTGACCAGGGCCCTGTACCGGATCTGCGAGCTCGGCGAGGAGGTCCCGACCGAGTTGTACCTCGCGGTGGCCAGGATCCTCGCCTTCGTCATGTCCACGGGACGGCCGAGCCGGAAGGCCGGCACGCAGCGCCCGTCCTCGCCCCGTATCCCCCTACCCCGCCTGCCCGACCGGGCCGAGTTGCGCAGCCGGCGCACCCGCGGCGCCAGGGCGGCACGGGAGTCGCGGCAGGCCAGGGGACGGCGCTGACCCTGCGGACCAGGGGCGCGTGCGGCAGGCCAGGAACGCGTACGGCAGGCCAGGGGCGCGTGCGGCAGGCCAGGAACGCGTACGGCAGGCCAGGGGCGCGTACGGCGGCGGACGGGGACCTCGGGACGGTGCCGTCGCCGACCCGACGCGGCACAATGCCGTGGCATGTCCCACCCACTGCTCGCCGACGACCTCATGGTCCTCGGGCACCACTGCGGAACCGGGAAGCCCCTGCTCGCCCGCTCCCGCCTCTCCTGCGGCATGGCCGGTGCCGTCCTCGCGGACCTGCTGGCCGTGGGGCGGATCGCGGTGGTCGACGGGAAGGTCCGGCCAACCGGGACCACCCCGACCGGTGACGAGCACCTCGACGCCTACGCCGCCACCGTCGCCGCCGCCCGCACCCCGCGCACGATCAGGTCCTGGGTACGGACCCTGCACTCGGGCCGGACCTTCACCGACCTGACCCGGCACACCGCCTCGCGGGGTTTGATCCGGTACGAGCGGTCCCGGGTACTGCTGGTGTTCACCTCGCACCGTTACCTGCCGACCAGCCCGGCGGACCGGGACGCCCTGGTCCTGCTGCTGCGCGGCGCCCTCACCCGGTCCCGATCCGCGGATCCGCGGACCTCCACCCTGCTGTCGCTCGTCGTCGCTACCGGGCTCGACCGCCCGCTGTACGGCGACCTGCCTCCCCGCGACCACCGCCGGCTGGCCAAGGCCGCCCTGGCGGGGAACGAGATCGCCGAGGCGGTGCACCGGGTCATCCAGGAGGCAGAGTCCGCGTCGGTGGGCATCGGCACCGGCGTCTGATCACGGCACCTGCCGACCACGCCGGCCGTCCGTCTCGGCACCTACCGACCACGACTGCTGCCGACCACGGCGGCGGCTACCGGTCCCTGCCCAGGACCCCGGTCCAGGGCCCGGTCCAGGGCCCGGTCCAGGGCCTCGGTCCAGGCCCAGATCCCGGCGCCGCTGCGGACGTGGTGACACCGGGATGCCCCGGACGGCGCATCCCCCGTCCTGGTCCGGGGACGGCTCGGGACCAGCCGGGCACCTCCGCTCACCCGTGGTGAGCAGGGCCCACTCTCCCGGACCCTCAAGGATCGGCCCACCCGTCCGATACCAAGAGAGCCACGGACGGCAGTCCCGCGCACGGACCTCCGCGCGAACACCACGCGCCCCCGCTCGCCGGTTCCCCGGCACCGGCGGGAGGTCCGGACTCCTCCGGAGGCTCCATGTCGTCCAGCCGGCTGGCCCGTCTCGCAGTGCCCGTCATCGTCGTGGTCGTCGTGGTGATGATGGTCGTGCCGCTGCCCGCCGCCCTGCTGGACGTGCTCATCGCCGCCAACATCGCGACCAGCCTGGTGGTCCTGCTCGTGGCGATGCAGGTGCACAAGCCGCTCGACTTCGCCGTGTTCCCCACGATCGTGCTGGTGGCCACCATCTTCCGGTTGGCCCTCAACGTGTCCTCGACCCGGCTGGTGCTGCGGGACGGGTACGCAGGCCACGTCATCGACGCGTTCGGCCACATCGTCATCGGCAGCTCGCTCGTCATCGGTCTGGTGATCTTCGCGATCCTGGTGATCATCCAGCTCACCGTGGTCACCAACGGTGCGGCCCGGGTGGCCGAGGTCGGGGCCCGGTTCACCCTGGACGCGATGCCCGGCAAGCAGATGGCCATCGACGCCGACCTGAACTCCGGGCTCATCGACGAGGACGAGGCCAGGCGGCGGCGCAAGGAGGTCTCGGCGGAGGCCGACTTCTACGGCGCGATGGACGGCGGCACGAAGTTCGTCAAGGGCGACGCCATCGCCGCTGTGATCATCGCACTGGTCAACCTGCTCGGCGGGTTCGCCGTCGGGATGCTCCAGCGGGACATGTCTCCCGGCGAGGCGATCAACACCTACAGCCTGCTCACCGTCGGCGACGGTCTGGTCTCGCAGATCCCGGCCCTGCTCATGTCCGTGGCCACCGGCGTCATCGTCACCCGGTCCACGAGCGAGGGCGATGTCGGCACCGACCTCGTCGGCCAGTTCGCCCGGCACGTGGAGGCGCTACGGATCGGCGGTGCCGCGCTGATCGCCCTGTGCCTCGTCCCGGGGATGCCCAAGCTCCCGTTCCTGATCGTCGGCGGGCTGGTGCTGCTCGCCTCCACCCGGGCCGCCGACAGCGAGTCCCCCACCCCCGCCGAGGCGCGCACCGGTACCGCGACGCAGCCGGCCCTGCCGGGGCCCGGCGCCGGCCCCGGCGGCACCGGCACCGGTCCCGAGGCGGTCTCGGAATCGCTCAAGGTCGACCCGCTGGAGCTGCTGCTCGCGCCCGATCTCGTCGACCTCGTCGACCCGGCCCGCGGCGGCGACCTGCTGGACCGGGTGCGCGCGCTGCGTCGGAAGACAGCGGCCGACCTGGGCATCGTGCTCCCGCCGGTACGGACCCGGGACGGCGCGACGCTGGCTCCCGGCGCCTACGAGATCCGGGTGGGCGGGGTCAGCGTCGCCACCGGGGAAGCCCCGCCGGGGCACCTGCTCGCCATCGGCGACACCCCGGACCTGCTGCCGGGACGCCGGACGACGGAGCCGGTGTTCGGCCTGCCCGCCGTCTGGGTGCCGATCGAGCACCGGGCGACGGCGGAGGCGGTCGGCGCAACCCTGGTCGAGCGCGCCGCGGTGATCACCACGCACCTCGCCGAGATGGTGCGCCGGCACGCCTCCCGACTGCTGTCGCTCGACGACGTCCGGGAGCTGCTGGACGTGCTCAAGGCCGAGCGACCCGCCGCCGTCGAGGAACTGGTGCCGGGGCTGATCCCGATGTCGACCGTGCAGCGGGTGCTCCAGGGACTGCTCGACGAGCAGGTGTCCATCCGGGACCTCGGCCGGGTGCTCGAGGGGATCGGCCAGCGGGCCCGGTCCAGCACCGACCCGGACGCGCTGCTGGAGGCCGCCCGCGCGGCCCTCGGCCCGGCGCTCACCTCCTCCGTCGCCCGCGACGGCGTGCTGTACGCCCTGACCGTCGACCCCACCCTGGAGCAGGAGCTCGCCGAGGCGCTGCGGGCCGGCGAACAGGGTGTCGTCCTGGCCCTCGACCCGGACCTGGCGCAGCAGGTGGTCACGGATCTCGCGGGCCTCGTCCACGCGGCGGAGCAGCACGGCCGGGTGCCGGTGCTGCTGGTCGCCGGACCGCTGCGGCTGCCCCTGCAACGGCTGCTGCGCGGAACCCTCCCCCAGCTCCCGGTGATCAGCTTCTCGGAGACCACCGGGCTCCACCGGATCGAGACCATTGGGCAGGTGAGCCGTGGCCACGAGTTTGCTGCTCGAAGGTGAGGACCTGGAGGCTCTGCTCGTCCGCGCCCACGCGGAGGGCGGGTCGAACGCCAGGATCCTGCGCGCGGAGAAGGTGCGCAGGGGCGGTTTCCTGGGTTTCTTCGCCCGGCAGGCCTTCGAGGTCGCCGTCGAGATCCCGGATCCGCAGCCGCAGTCCTCGCCGGAGACCGGAGCGCGGCCGGTGAGCACCGCGGCGCTGGACCGGGCCGGTGCCGCGATCGCCGAACGGGAGGCCGACGGCACCGTGCCGCCTCCGGCCGCGCTCGCCGCCGAGGGCGTCGCCGGTGCGGCCGACCGGGCGAACGCCGCCGCGCGGACCGCCGCCAGGACGCTGACCCTGCCGCCGGACCGGCGGGCACCGTCCGCGGCGACGGCGCTGCTGGACCGCTACGAGGCCGACGGCGGGCTGCCGGGGACGGTGCCGGTCGAGTCGGCCGTCGACGCGCCCGTGCCGTCCACCGCCGGGACGCCCTTCTCCTCGTTGATGGACCAGCTCCGCCAGGACCTCGACCTCTCGCCGTGGCCGGGCGACGGGGGCTCCCCCGGGGGCGCCGACGACACCGACCCCGAGGGTGGCGACACCGGTACGGCCGGGTCGGCAGGAGCGAGGTTCCGGCCGCTCATCCCCTCCCCCCGCACCCCGGGCCCCCTCGGCCACGGCTCCCCCGGCGACGGCTCCGCCGACCACCCGGCGACCGCCGTGGCTCCCACGGGACCCGGGACCTCGCCGGACCGGGTCGGCCCGGCGAGCCGACCGAGTGCAACGGACCCCGGCGGCGGACCGGCCGGGAGCGGGCACGACGCCCAGGCACCGGAACCCCCCGCGGCGGGGTCGACGGGCCGGACGGCCACAGGCAGGTCACCGGCCGAGATCCGGCTCGCGGCCGACCGCAAGGTGCTGCGCTCGCTCGGGGTGCCGTCCGCGTGGACCCGCCGGATGCGCGCCGGTGACCGGTACACGACCATCTACCGGATGCTCTCCCGGCTGCCCCAGCCGACCGTCGACCCGGAGGCACCGGTCGTCGCCGTCATCGGACCGGCCGACACGGTGCTGCTGGAGGCCTACCGCACCGCCGTCGACCTCGCCATCGGCTGGCAGCCCCGGCCGGTCGTCTACGTGCCCGCGACGGACGGGCCGGAGCGGTTCGCCGCGCTCGCCGACGTGCACGCGTTCGACTCCGTCGTGGTGGCCGTGGAGACGGGCGGCTACGACGACGCGGAGCTGGTGCGGGCGACGCTGCGGCAGATCAGGGCGCAGGTCGTCATCGCCGTCCTCGACGCGACGCTCGGCCTGACGGCCAACGTGGGGTGGCTGGAGGCGCTCGGCCGGGTGGACGCGGTCGCCGTCGACGGGGCGACGCACGTCGTCGACCCGGCCCGGTGCCTGCAGCTGACCGTCCCGGTCGTCCGCCTCGACGGCATCCCCATCGACCGGGTGACCTGGACGGCACTGCTGTGCGCACAACTGGAGGCGGCCGAGCACGCGCGGGCTGCCGAGCAGCGGGCCCGCAGCGTCGGGGCCCGGGCCGGCGCCACCGTCCACTGACCGAGGGGGTGGGAGATGAACCCCGTCACCGCGGGCTGCCTCGTCGCCGCCGCCTTCGCCGGCCCTCCGCTGTGGTCGCTGGTGCAGGAGGGCCAGTTGGACTCGATCGCCGCCATGGAGCGGGGAGCCGTCGTCGCCGGGGTCTGCGCGATCGGGGCCGTGTTCCTCGACAACGTCATCGCGGGATTCCGGGAGGAGACCGCCAAGGCCCGGCAGCTCGCCCGGCTGTCCGCCGCCCTTGCCGAGGAGAGGTCCGCCGAGACCGCAGGCAGGGACACGGCCCACGACCACACCCCCTCGCCGTGATCCGATCCCCCTCGCCGCGACCCGGTCCTCCTCGTCACCGTGACCCGCCTCTGCCGGCTCGCCCGGGCCGGTGGCAGGTGCCGCTCGGACCCGGCCGACGACGCCGCCTGATGCGTCACATTCGTCGCGCCTGGACCGGCCGACCTGGCGGACGCCCACAGCCCGAACCCCCCCGCACTGTGCGAGACCACCAAACCCGCTGGTAGACGTCGCGCACGTCACCGGATCGGCCGGTCGTGGATCGCTAGGGTGATTCGGCAGTCAGGTCTGACGGGTCGGTCCAGGAGGCAACGGGCGATGTTCTCTCGAGTGGCGATCGTGAACGGCGGCGAAGCGGCGGTCCGTCTCATCCACGCGATCCGTGAGCTCGACACCCACGGCAGGGTCACGGTCATCGCCCTGCACGGTGCGCACGACCGCGGGGCGCTGTTCGCCCGGCTCGCGGACACCACCCGGGAGCTCACCTCCACCGCGGCCGACCCCTACCGGGACGTCGAGGCGGTGGAGGCCGCGCTGCGGGACTGCGCCGCGGACGCCGTCTGGGCGGGCTGGGGAGGTGCCGCGACCGACCCGGCCGTCGCGGAGCTGTGCGAGCGTCTCGGCATCACCTGTGTCGGGCCGGACGCGAAGACGCTCCGGCAGCTCGCCGACGGGGTGACCGTCCGGCTGCTGGCGGAGCGACTGGACGTCCCGACGGCCGACGGCCCGGCCGGGCCGGAGGACCGGCGCCTCGCCGTCCAGGTGGTCGCCGACGGCGGGACGGCGTGGGCGCTCGGGGTGCGTGACGGTACGCCGCGCCTCGGCGGGCGCGAGGTGCTCACCGAGTCGGTGGGGCTCGACGGGCTCCCCGGATCCGTCCTCGACCGGGGCACAGCCGACCGGCTGGCCGACACCGCGACGCGGCTGGTCGCCGCCCTCGACCACCGCGGCCCGGCCACCGTCGAGTTCCTCCTCCGTCCGGGCGGCGCCGTCGAGCTGCTCGGCGTCGCCGCGGGCCTCACCGAGAGCCACGCGGTGACCGAGCAGGTCACCGGGGTCGACCTGGCGGGCCTGCAGCTCCGGCTCGCCGCGGGCGAGTCCCTCTCCGATGCGGCGCCGGTCCCGTCCGGACACGCGGTCCAGGTGCGGATCGAGGCGGCCGACGCCGAGCGCGAGCTCGCCGCGGCCCCCGGCCGGCTCGACCTGCTGCGGCTGCCGGGAGGCCCGGGGATCCGGGTCGACGTGGCCGCAGCCGAGGGTGACGTGCTCGGTACGGCGGACGGCGCCGCGCCGGGGCTGGCCCCGGTCATCGCCGCGGTGACCGCCTGCGGACCGACCCGGCAGGTCGCCCTCGCCCGGCTCCGTCGGGCGCTCGCGGAGACCACCGTCGTGGTCGCGGACGGCACCTCGACCACGTCCTTCCTGCTCGACCTGCTCGGCCGGCCCGAGCTCGCCGACGGCGCCGCCGCGGCGGACCTGCCGGCCACCGTCGCCGACACCCCGGCTCCCGCGGGCAGCCGGGGTGTCGCCCTCGCCGTCGCCGCCGTCGAGGAGTACGAGGCCGAGGAGCGCCTCGACTGCCTCCACTTCCTCGCCACCGCGCACGGAGGCCGCCCGCAGACCCGGCACCACGGAGGCCGGACCTTCGACCTGGAGCTGCGCGGCGCGCGGCACCGGGTGTCCGTCGACAAGGTGGGACCGGTCTGCTACCGGATCGGGCTGGACGGCGGGACGGCGCGGGCCGCCGGGACCGCGACCGGCACGGACATCTGCGTCGAGCGGCTGGACGAGCACACGGCCCGGGTGACCGTCGGCAGGCGCATCCATCGGGTGATCACCGCGGCCCAGGGCGGCGGGCACACCGTCGAGGTCGACGGCGTGGGACACCGGGTGATCCGGGCGGCGGCGGGCCTGCTCCGGGCTCCCGCGCCGGCCCTCGTGGTCTCCCTGCTCGCCGCGCCGGGCGATGAGGTGGAGGCCGGGGCGCCGATCGCCGTCCTGGAGAGCATGAAGATGGAGACGTCGCTGCCCGCGCCCTTCGCCGGGCGAGTACGCGAGCTCCTCGTCACCGTCAACGACCAGGTGGACGCCGGGGCGCCGCTGCTCGTGCTGGAGCCGAGGGACGCCACCGCGACCGTGGCCGGGGCGAGGGTCACCGCGCCGCCCGCCGCCCCCGGCACCGCGACGCTGGACACCGGAGAGGCCGCGCAGGAGAGCTCGCAGCAGCGGGCCGAGGGCTGCCTCGCCGACCTGGGCAACCTGCTCCTCGGCTTCGACCTGCGCGACGGCAGGCGGCTGGTGGCGGCCTACCTCACGGCCGCGGAGGAGCTGGGCGTGGACAGCGCGGACCTGCTCGACCGCGAGCTCGACGTGCTCACCCGCTACGCGGATCTCTGCGAGCTGACCCGCAACCGGCCGCTGGCCGACGAGACCGTCCACGACGAGCTCGTACACTCCCCGCAGGAGTATTTCCACACCTACCTGAACTCCCTCGACGCCGACCGGGCGCGGCTGCCCGAGACGTTCCGGGACAAGCTGCGCCGGGTGCTGGTCCGGTACCGGGTGGCCGACCTCACCCGCTCCCCCGCGCTGGAGGAGGCCGTGTACCGGGCCTTCCGCGGGTACCAGGGCACGGCGGCGCAGGCGGGCCCGATGGTGGCGCTGCTGGAACGCTGGATCGCCACCGACCCGCCGACCGGTGCGGCCGCGGAGCGGGCGAGGGAGGTCCTCGACCGGCTCATCGCCGCGACCCAGGTCCGGTTCCCGCTGGTCGGCGACCTGGCCCGCAGCGCCAGGTTCCAGTGGTTCGAGCTCCCCGCGGTCAGGGCGTCCCGGGAGCAGACCTACGCACAGGTGCGCGAGCTGCTGACGCACCTGGAGCCGGACGCGCCGGACTACGCCGCGCGGATCGAGGCCCTCGCGGCCAACCCGGAGCCGCTGGGCCGCTTCCTCGCCGAGCGCATCAGCGGCGGCGTCTCCGACCACGAGCCGATGCTCGACGTCCTGGCCCGGCGGCACTACCGGGGCCACGACCTGTCCGCGCTGCGCTACACCCGGGACGGCGACCGGCCGTTCCTCACCGCCTCGTACTCCCTCGACGGGCGGCCGATCCGGCTGGTGAGCACGGTCGCCGTGCCGGAGGACCTGGACGGCGAGCTGAACGGGCAGATCGCCGCCCTGGTCGCCGAGACGCCGGACGGCAGCGACACCGTCGTCGACCTGTACCTGTCCTGGCCCGGGGCTCCGGAGGACCTCGACGCCTGCGCGGGCGAGCTGTCCCGGCGGCTGTCCGCGCTGCCGTGGGCCCGTGGCGTCCGGCGGGTCGCGGTCGCGGTGACGGCGGGCCCGGACCGGGGGTTCCGGCAGTTCACCTTCCGTCCGGTCACGGCGGCGCCCGACCTGGACGCGGCGCCGGGGGCCGAGGTGCCCCCCCGCCCGGCCACGGGCACCGAGGCGGCGGAGAGCGCGCCGACGGAGAACGAGGCGGCGGCACCGGCCGAGGACGTGCTGGTCGAGGACGTGCTGGTGCGCGGCCTGCACCCGATGGTCGGGCGGCGGCTGGACCTGTGGCGGCTGCGGGACTTCCAGGTGAGCAGGCTCTCGGCGTCCGAGGACGTGTTCCTGTACCGCTGCGTCGCCCCGGAGAACCCCTCCGACCAGCGGCTGGTCGCGCTGGCGCAGGTGCGCGATCTCACCGTGGTGCGGGACGCCGCCGGTCGGGTCGCGTCGCTGCCGCAGCTGGAGCGGGTGCTGGCGACCTGCTACGACGGCATCCGGCGGGCCAGGGCCGAGATCGGTCCTCGGGCCCGGCTCGACGCCAACCACGTGTTCCTGCACGTGTGGCCGCCGGTGACCGCGCCGCTGGACGAGCTGACCTCGCTGACCCGCGCGATCGCGCCGCTCACCGGGGGCACCGGCCTCACCGAGACGATCATCTCGGGCCGGGTCGAGCGCCCCGGTGAGGGTCTGGTCGAGGTGGGCGTCCGGTTCTCCCGCCAGCCCGGGGTCGGCATGGTGATGACCGTCGGCCCGCGGCCGACCGAGCGGCTGCGTCCCCTCGACGACTACACCCAGAAGGTGCTGCGGTCCCGGGCCAGGAAGACGATCTACCCCTACGAGCTGGTGCCGCAGCTCACCCGGGGCGGGGACTTCGTCGAGCACGACCTCGACGAGAACGGCCGGCTGGTGCCGGTGGAGCGCCCGCCGGGCCGGAACCGGTCGGGCATCGTCGCCGGGATCGTCTCCACGCCGACCGAGCGCTACCCCGAGGGGATGCAGCGGGTGGTCCTCATCGGCGACCCGACCAAGGCCCTCGGCGCCGTCGCCGAGCCGGAGTGCCACCGGATCAGCGCGGGGCTCGACCTCGCCGAGCGGCTCGGGATCCCGGTGGAGTGGTTCGCCCTGTCCTCCGGCGCCCGGATCTCCATGGACTCCGGCACCGAGAACATGGACTGGGTGGCCAGGACGCTGCGCCGGATCATCGAGTTCACCCAGGCCGGCGGCGAGATCAACGTCGTGGTCACCGGGATCAACGTCGGCGCCCAGCCGTACTGGAACGCCGAGGCCACGATGCTCATGCACACGAAGGGCATCCTGGTGATGACCCCGGACTCGGCGATGGTGCTCACCGGCAAGCAGTCCCTCGACTACTCCGGCGGGGTGTCCGCCGAGGACAACCACGGCATCGGCGGCTACGACCGGGTGATGGGCCCCAACGGCCAGGCCCAGTACTGGGCGCCCGACCTGGCCCGCGCCGTCGACGTGCTGTTCGCCCACTACGACCACGCCTACGTCGCCCCGGGGGAGGCCTTCCCCCGCCCCGCGGTCACCACCGACCCGCGCGACCGCGACATCCGCGACTGCCCGCACGAGGTGCCCGGCAGCGACTTCCGGACCATCGGCGACATCTTCTCCACGCGCACCAACCCGGAGCGGAAGAAGCCGTTCGACATCAGGACCCTGATGCGTGCCGTCGCGGACGCCGACCACCGGCTGCTGGAGCGCTGGGCCGGGATGGCCGACGCCGAGACGTCGGTGGTCATGGACGCCCACCTCGGCGGGTACCCGGTGTGCCTGCTGGGCTTCGAGTCGCACCCGGTGTCCCGGCGCGGCTTCCCGCCCAGCGACGGTCCGGGCACCTGGACGGCGGGCACGCTGTTCCCGCGTTCGTCGAAGAAGACCGCCCGGGCCATCAACGCCGCCAGCGGCAACCGGCCGCTGGTGGTGCTGGCGAACCTGTCCGGCTTCGACGGGTCCCCGGAGTCCATGCGCAAGACCCAGTTGGAGTTCGGCGCCGAGATCGGCCGGGCGGTGGTCAACTTCGACGGGCCGGTGGTGTTCTGCGTGATCTCCCGCTTCCACGGCGGGGCGTTCGTGGTGTTCTCCAAGCCGCTGCACGACAACATGCAGATCCTCGCCGTCGAGGGCTCCTACGCCTCGGTCATCGGCGGGGCTCCGGCCGCGGCGGTGGTGTTCGCCGGCGAGGTCAACGCCCGCACCGCCAAGGACTCCCGGGTCCGTGCCCTCCAGGAGCGGGTCGCCGCGGCGTCGGGGGCGGAGCGGGCCCGGCTGCAGGCCGAGCTGGCCGAGCTGCGCGCCACCGTCCGCTCCGAGAAGCTCGGCGAGGTGGCCTCGGAGTTCGACACGGTGCACAGCATCGCCAGGGCGGTCCAGGTCGGCTCGGTCGACACCGTGATCGGTGCGCACGAGGTACGTCCCCGGATCATCGAGGCGCTGGAGCTGGGCCTGTCCCGGCACCGGTCCAGGACCGAGCGGCGGGGCCGGCACTCCGGCTGAGCCCGTCGTTCGGACCGATCCGCCGTCCCGGGCACCGGGCGGCCCGTCACCCTCAGGGCACGGGCCGCCCGGTGTCGTCCCAGCCGACCCACGGCCGGTCCGGTCCCGGGGCTCCAAGTTTTGGACAAGATCGCGGTAAGCCGGGAGTGGTTCCCTGCCCGGGTCGCTCGGCACCTCCCGGACCCCGCTGACGGTCGGGTGGGACGGGCGAGCCCCGACCCGACCAGGGCGGGGCCGCGACACCCCCGAGGTCACCCCGTGAAACCCTCCCTGACCCGCTCCACCGGTCTGGCGGCCCTGGCCGCCCTGACCGTGACCATCACCCTCGCCGTTCCCTCGGCCGGCTCCCCACCGACCACCACCCCCACGGACACCCCCGGGACCGGGGTCACCTCCCCCACCAGGCACCGCTCCGGGCTGACCCTGCTCCCCGTGCCCAGGCCCCCGGCCCCGCTGCCGGAGACCCTGGCCACCGCCCTCAGCGACGCGCAGCGACTGGCCGGCGAGCACCCGAAGGACTTCGGCTACGCCTGGGTCGACCGAGCCACCGGACGGGTGATGCTCGACGTGGCCACCGACAACGGCAGGCGCCTGGCCGAGCACCTCACCGCACCCCCGGACACCTCCCGGACCGCCTCCCGAGGCGACACCGCCGCCGCGGCACCCCGGCCGCGACTGCGCCAGGCAGCACGCCCCCAGGCCGACCTGGAACGGGTCAAGGACGAGGTCATCGCCCTGGACGGCGTCTGGGTCGCCGAGGTCGACCCGCAGACCGCCCGGGTCGTGGTCACCGTCACGAAGCTCTCCGACGCCCTGGCAGCGAGGATCACCAAGGCCTACGGCACCGACACCGTCACCGTCCGCGTCGACCCCGGGTACCAGCCCGGGTCCACCGCGGCCCGCAGCTCCGACAGCTCTCCCTTCTGGGGCGGGTCGTACATCATCACGCCGACGGGAACCGTTTGTACGGCAGGCTTCCCCTGGGAGAGCAGTGAGGGCACCCACATGCTGACCGCCGGTCACTGCGCCCCCTACGGCGGCTCGGTGTCCACCCCGGCCACCAGCATGGGCTGGGTGACCCCGGGCTCCCGGGAGACCTGGACGAAAGGCACCGGGACCGTCTACCTCAGCGGCCAGAGCCGGTACCGCGGAGACCTGGCGCTGATCGACACCGACAGCGGCAAGAGCGTCTCACCGTCGATCTACACCGGCGAGAGGGACTACCGGCGGGTCCGGGAGATGATCGGACGCTACGTCCAGGTCGGCGACGAGTACTGCACCGCCGGCATCAGCTCCGGAGCGGTCTGTGGCTGGGAGGTCATCGCCACCGGCGTGAACTACAAGTACGGCGGCACCGGTGAGACGGTCCGCAACGTGGTGCGTGGTGAGAAGACCAGTGGCCGGTGCATCCTCGGCGGTGACTCGGGTGGTCCCGTCTACGGCGTGAACCCCGACGGGACCGTCACCGCCTCGGGCATCACCAGCGGTGTCACCGGCGGCGGTGGCAGCGACAGCATCGGCGGGTGGATCGACCCCTGCAACCACGTGTTCACCGACATCAACGAGGCCTTCTGGGGGTTCCCCGGGCACCTGCAGACCACGTGACGACCCCACCGGCGCTCCGGCGCCAGGGTCGGGACGCGGCCCGGGAGCCGGAGCGCCGGAGCAGGGGGTGCACCAGGGGACCTGCTCCGGCGCACCGAGGCGGGCGTGATCAGCACCCCGGCTGGGCCGGGGACAGCGGGACCTCGGGCACTCCCCGACGACCCCGGCACGCGCCATCCTGGACCCGGGAGATCTCCGACCCGGGGCGGACCGGACCCTGAGCCGAGGCGGAACCGGACCTGGACCGGACCTGGACCGGACCGGAACCGGACCTGGACCGGGGCGGCCCTGCCGCACTCTCATCGCGGAGCGAGGAGGCGGATCCGGTGCGCGCACTGATCGTGTTCGAGTCGATGTTCGGCAACGCGCAGACGATCGCGAGATCGATCTCCCGGGGCCTGGCCACGGCGATGGACGTGCGGACCGCCGAGGTGGGCGACGCACCGACCTCGATCTCCGAGGAGGTGGACCTGCTGGTGGTGGGTGGTCCCAACCACCAGTTCGGGATGACCCGGCCGGACAGCAGGCGGCAGGCGGCGGAGATGACCACCCGGCCGCTGGTGTCCCGGGGCATCGGGCTGCGGGAGTGGATCGCCCGGGTCCGTGGCCCTGCCGTCGCGGTGCCGCTGGTGGTGTTCGACACCCGGCTCACCCACCCGCGGTTCCTCCAGCACGTGGACCGCACCTCGCGGTCGGTGGAGAAGCGGCTCCGCGACCGCGGCTTCCGGGTCGTCGCGACGGCGGAGCATTTCTTCGTCCTCGACGCGGTCGGTCCGCTGCGCAGGGGTGAGGGCGAGCGCGCCGTCCGCTGGGGCGAGGAGCTGGCCCGTGCCCTGCTGCGGCTCCCTCCCGCGGCCGACCAGGGCTGACGCACCGGTGGAAGGCGTCGCGCAGAGGGCGTCGCGGGCCGGGCGGAGGTGTCGCAGGCCGGTCGGCGCGGGGATCAGGAGGCGTCGCAGTAGTGGGGGGAGAGCCGGGTTCCGCGGGCGGTGAAGGCGACGTACCCGCCGGTCCACCGCGCGCCCCCGTCGAAGTGGACCCGGACGACCACCTGCCCGGAGTGGAAGGTCAGGTCCCGCTCGACGATGATGTGGCTGACCCCGGGCTCCCGCCCGTCGGACGGGTCCGCCTGCAGCGGCAGTCCGGCCTTCCGCGCCGACGCCTTACAGATCTTCTCGGTCTGGCTGATCATCGAGTCCATCGCCGACCAGCGGACCTCGGAGAAGGCGAACCTCTTCTTCGCCGGTGACTCGCCGCCGAACATCGTCGTCGGCTCGGGCTCGTCGACGCCGCCGTTGCGGTAGCTGTACCGGTCGACGAGCTTGGGACGGCCGGGCTGGACGAGGGTCGCGAACGCGTACGGCGTGATCGTCGTACCGCTGCTCTCCCAGGAGTACGGGAAGAACGTCAGCTCCACCGCTCCGGGATCCCTCACCCCGATCGCCTGCCGGAACGCGGTGAGCGCCTCCCGGACCGCAGCAGCCCCCTGAGCCGTTCCGCCCTGTGCCGATCCCCCCTGTGCCGGCTCCGCCTCCGTCCCGGCTCGGCTCGTGGTGGCGCCGGTGCGACCGGTGTCCACCACCGGGTCCGCCCCGGTGCTGACGCCGCTGCTCTGCTCCCGGGTGTCCAGGGGATCGGTGTCCGACGTGAACCGGTCGGTGAGCCACGGCAGGACCGCGACAGCCAGCGCGGTCAGCACGACGACCCACATCCGCCGGAGCACCCGGGTGCGGACGGCGCGCAGTTCCGGGCGCGGGTCGGGAGAGAAGGTGGGCCGGACCTCGTCCTGGGGGGCGGCGCGGTGGTCGGCCGGCGGCGGGTACCAGCCCGTGGCGCCGGGCGGAGGCACCTGCCATGGCGGACCGGGAGGGGTCGTGGGGTGGACCCGGATCGTCGGGCGGGTCCCCTCGGCGGCACCGGCCGAGGGCGCCCAGGTCGGGCCGGGGTACGGCACGTCCTGCGGCGGAGGGCCGGGCTGCGGGATCCCACCGGGAGGGACCCCGATCGGGGGGACGGTGACGGTCGGCGCGACGTCGCCCGCGGCCAACGCCTGCTGCAGCGCGGCCGCGGTCTGGAACCGCCGAAGAGCGTCCGTCGCGGTGGCCCGGCACACCACCTCACGCAGCCAGGACGGCACCTGGTCGGAGAACGGCGGGGAACCGGGGTCGGTGAGCCGCCGGAGCAGGAACGCCTCGTAGGCCTCCCCCTCGCGGGCGGCGAAGAGCGGTTTGGCCTCCAGGACGTAGTAGAGGGTCGCGCCGAGGGAGAAGACGTCCGCGGCCGCGGAGTGCCGCTCGCCCCGGACGGTCTCCGGCGCCATGTAGGAACCGGTCCCCGAGACCGACCCGGCGCTGGTGCGGAAGCCGTCCTCGCCGAGGTGGGCGATCCCGAAGTCCGCCAGCCGGGGCGTCCCGAACCGGTCGTAGAGGATGTTCTGCGGCTTGATGTCGCGGTGCCAGATCCCGTTGTCGTGGGCGACCTGCAGGGCTCCCGCGATGGCGGTCCCGAAGGCGACCGCCTCGATGGGAGCCATCGGTCCGCGCTCGGCGATCCGGTCGCGCAGGCTGCCGCCCTCCATGTAGCTCATCACGAGGTACGGCCGACCCTGCGCCGATATCCCGCCGCCGTGCACCGGGACGATGTTCGGGTGGTCGGACAACCGACCGACCGCCAACCGCTCCCGTTCCAGACGCCTGGCGTCCTCGTCGGGGGCGAACACCTTGACCGCGACCCACCGGCCGAAGCCCGGCTCCCAGGCTCGGTAGACGACGGCGCTGCCGCCCCTGCCGATCTCCTCGCAGCGCTCGACGCCCGGGATCCCGAGGTCGACCCCGGACGCGCCCTGTGTCACCCGAACCTCCCAGTCCTTCACGCCGGCGACAGGCTAGCGGCCGCAGGTCGACGGTCGACGAGGGTCGGCACAGGAGAAGGGACAGCCCTCGGGGCAGGGATGCGGACGAGGCGGCCCCGACCGGCTCTGACCGGTCCTGACCTGGCCCGGCCCCATCGAGAGCTGAGTGCGTCGTCGCTGGGGCCGGACAAGGTCAACTTTGCTCTCTCCGGCCTCGTGGCGTCCAGTGAACGTGACACCTCGCCGGGTCGCTGCCCTGACCCGAACGGGTGATCAAGAGCTCCGGAGGCGGCACCGATGGGGGAGAAGGTGCTCGCGGCATCCGGTGGCACCGACCGACAACGGTGGTGAGCGTGACCGGGACTCCGACGGACCGCGTCGTGGTCTTCGTGGTGGGCCTGGAGGAGTACCAGACCCGTCTGCTGGACGGCATGACCGCGATGTTCGCCGAGCACGGTCTCGGCGCCCTGGTGCTCCAGCTCACCTCGGGAGCCCCGATCCCGCTGTCGCTCCCCGACCTCGTCCGGACGTTCCGTCCACGGGGCGCTGCCATGATCGGCATCGAGAACACGGCCAAGAGGACGGAACTCCTCGACGTGGTCGCCGAGCTCGGCATCCCCATCGTCCTCCTCGGGGACGAGGTGCCCGGGCTCACCAGCGTGCGAGGCGAGAACCCGACCGGGATGCGGGAGCTCATGGCGCACCTGCTGGACGAGCGCGGAGCCCGCGCTCTCGCCCTGGTCCGCGGCATCCCACACAATCCCGACTCCATGGAGCGGGAAGCGGTCTTCCGGGAGGAGCACGCCCGCCGCGGCCTCCCGGTGGACGAGGACCTGGTGATCGAGGGGAGGTTCTGGCACGACACCACCTACCGGGCGGTGCGGTCGCTGCTCGCTCGTCGCCGGGACCTGGACGCCGTCGTCGCCCTGAACGACCAGTCCGCCATCGGCGCCCTGGTCGCGCTGACGAAGGCCGGGCTGCGGGTCCCGGACGACGTCATGGTCACCGGGTTCGACAACACCCAGGTCGCCTCGTGGCGCTGGCCGGGCATCACCTCGGTCGACCAGGGACTGGAGCGCCAGGGCACCCTGGCCGTGGAACGCCTGCTCGCAGAACTGGACGGCGCCCCGGCATCGGGTCAGGTGCTGGTGCCGTCGCGGCTGGTCGTCCGCGGGTCCTCCCGGCCGGAGACCGACCCCGACCGGCGGCTGGACCTCGCGACCGAGGCGGCCCGCGCGGCGGACACCCGGGTGGTGGCGCTGGAGAGCGTCCACGACCTGAGCCTGATGCTGCAGTTCTCCCGCACCGTCGAGGAGATCGCCGAGATCCTGGCCTCGGCCCTCGACCGTTTCGGCATCGACCGACTGTTCCTGGTGGTCCGCGAGCAGCCGCTCGCCGACTGGACGGGGCCGGACCATCCGAGCAGCCAGGCGCGCCTGATGCTGAGCTATCGGAACGGCCGGGTGGACCCGCCGATGACCGAGCCGTTCCCGGCCCATCTGCTGCTACCCGAGGCCCTCCGGGCGGAGCTGGACACCGGAACCCTCATCCTGCAGACGCTGCGGGTCGGGGTGAAGGAGCTGGGTTTCGTGGTGTTCGACCAGGCACCCGACCTGACGGTCAAGGACCTGGCGGTGCACTCGGTCATCAGCGGCGCCCTCGACACGATCATGAGCAATCGGGAGCTGGAACGGCACGCGGCGACCCTCGAGCGAACGGTCACCCGACGCACCACCGAACTGCGCTCGGAGGTCGCCGTCCGGCTCCAGGCCGAGCAGGAGCTGCACCGACTCAACGTCGAACTCCAGCGCGCCCTGATGCTCGACGGCCTGACCCGGATCGCCAACCGCACCGCCTTCCAGGAACGCCTCACGACGCAGTGGGACCTCTCGGCCGAGACCGGGCATCCGATGGCCCTGCTCATGGTCGACGTCGACCTGTTCAAGGCCTACAACGACTGCTACGGGCACCTGGAGGGCGACAGCGCCCTGCGCTCCGTCGCGCGCTGCCTGCAGCAGGCAGTCCTCCGCCCCGACGACCTGGCCAGCCGCTACGGCGGTGAGGAGTTCGCCGTCCTGCTCCCCCGCTGCAGCCTGCGCGGAGCGCTCGCCGTCGCCCACCGCTTCCGTCGGCTGCTCGCCGCCGCGGCCATTCCGCACGCCACCTCCACCGTGGACACGGTGGTGACCGCCAGCATCGGCGTCGCCGCCCTGGTGGCCGGCCGGGGCCGGAGTCCCGACGTCCTGATCGGGGAGGCCGACAAGGCCCTCTACCAGGCCAAGGAGCGCGGCAGGAACCGGGTTGCGCTGGCCCGAGGGATTCCCCTCCCCCGGGCTACGCGCCGGAGGGGGACACGGAGCGAGTCCACGGGGTCCCATCGGGCAGGTACTGACCCTGTCCCCTCGGGCAGGTACTGACCATGTCCCCTCGGGCAGGTACTGACGACGATCCCCACGCTCGCTCCCCGGTCTGGTGACCGGACTCGGCACACGACCGTCGATGCGCCCGACAGCGCGGTCATGACGAGCAGCGAGTGATCGACCTCGACGGAGCGCACACGACCGGCTCCACAATTGTTGTGAATACCTCGGCAACCTTTTCAGGTGATGCGCACCCGAAATCGAACACCCCGGATCCCCACGAATCCCGATCATGGGAATCGGCATGATGCGGGCTGGTGCCGGTATTGACCGACCCTCGGTCGTCGAGTATGTTTCGCGCAGCGGGTAAGCGCTTTCTGCTCACACTGTGCGAACCGGGCCTGCACGGTGCCTTATTCCCGTCCTGTCTGTCGAGGAAGCCGTTCGCCACAGTTCCCCATTCCACGTTCCGTTGTCCCATGAATACGAAACGAGAGGTCTCATGCGACGCCTCGCTCCCCCTGCGCCCGTTCCCCGCGGACGGGTGAAGCTTCCTGCCGCTCTTCTGGCCGGTGCCAGTGCCGTGGCACTGGTCACCGCCGGGACGATGCTCGCCTCCACCAGTGGGGCGGCCACCGGCTTCTCCGTCACGTACACCGTCACCTCCCAGTGGCCCGGGGGGTTCGTGGCGAACGTCGACATCACCAACACCGGTTCCGCGGTCTCGTCCTGGACCGTGGGCTGGACCTTCGGTGACTCGGGCCAGAAGGTCAGCTCGGCGTGGAACACCACCCTGCAGCAGAACGGCACGTCCGTGCAGGCGACCAACGCCGGTTACAACGGATCCCTGCCCTCCGGCGCCAGAACGAGCTTCGGCTTCCAGGGCACGTTCACCTCGGCCAACCCCGTGCCGAGCAGCTTCACCGTGAACGGCTCCGGTTCCGGCGGCGGCACGACCACCACCAGGACCAGCACCACGAAGACCAGCACCACGAAGACCAGGACGACCACCACGAAGACCACAACGACCACCACCAGGACCAGCACCACGTCGTCCTCCGGTGGTGGCGGGTCGCCGTCCACGAGTTGGCCCTCGGCCAGCGGCTCGGTCAAGGTCGGTAGCACGATCTCGGTCAGCGGCACCTTCGACGGCGGGATGAAGCGCTACTACGGCATCGGCGACGGAGGCCAGAGCGAGAGCCAGGACCCGATGTTCAAGCTCTCCGACGGCGCCACCATCAAGAACGTCGTCATCGGCGCCCCGGCCGGCGACGGCATCCACTGCACGGGCCGCTGCACCATCCAGAACGTGTGGTGGGAGGACGTCGGCGAGGACGCCGCCACCTTCAAGGGAACCAGCGGCGACTCCTACGTCATCGGCGGTGGAGCCA
>JAAYAH010000225.1 GCA_012719445.1 Actinomycetales bacterium
GGGCTACAGGCGGATGAGGTCGTCCAGCCAGGCGGGGCCGTTGCCGGTGGCGCGGTGCCAGAACACGGTCTCGAAGACGGCGTGGGTAGCCAGCATGGTGTAGGGGGTCCAGTGTTGGTGGCACCAGGCGACGGTGGTGGCCGGGTCGGTGTCGGGGTCGTCGAACAGCAGTCTGCCGAGGATCTTGGCCTCCCAGGGCGGCAGGTGGGTCAGTTCGTCCAGGGACTTGAACACGTCGAACATCAGGTATCCGCTGGTGGCGGGGCCGACCCCGTACAGGCGCTGCAGCGCGGTCCGCAGTGCCTGTGGGTCACCGGCCAGGGTCCGTAGGCGGGGTTCGAGCTCGGGGTCGGCCAGGAACTGCTCGCCCAGGCGGATCAGGGTCTTGGCGCGGTAGCCGAGCTTGGCCTCGCGCAGGGCCGCTTCGCCGAGGTCGACCACGTCACCGGGGTGCCAGAACCCGGACAGGACCACCTCGTCGGGGAACCGGTACCAGGTGCCCAGGCGCCGGGCCAGGGCGCGGGCCATCTGCACGGTGCGGGCCACGGTGGTGTTCTGCAGGACGGTGCCGATGGACAGGTACTCGTACAGCGACCAGGGGCTGCAGGGGCGGGCTGCGTGCATCGCCGCCGGCAATCGGGACAGGACCTCGTCGCCGGCGCACAGGTCGGCGTAGCCGGGCAGGTCCAGGTCCAGACCCAGGCGGGTCCTCAGGACGGCTGCCGCCCGGGCCGGGTCGGTCTCGGCGCCCGGTGGGAGGTAGACCTCGAGCCGGACGGAGGGGGTCTCGGGCGTGAACCGGGCGCGCAGCCCGGTCGCCTGGCCCTCGACGAGGGTGACGGCCCGGTAGTCGTGCTCGCTGCGGGCGTCGAACGGTGAGGGGAAGTGCGAGGGCTTGATCAGGGTGGTGCGGGGATCGAACGGCCCTTCCGGTTCGACGATCTCGGTGGTTGCCAGGCGTAGCGGGACGGGAGGGGGCCCGCCGGTGACCGGCGGCTGTTCTGTGGTGGTGGTCATCGGATCGGGCCCTTCGGGGTGAACTTCGCCACGGGCCACGGGCCCGTGCGGTGGTCAGCACAGCGTGCCACCCGGGTCCGACGCTGGACCTGGTTCGCCGGGACGGGAGGGCGTCCCCCCTCTCTGGGCGCTCGGCCCGGTGCCGTCGCCGCGGTGTCGAGGGCCACCTGCGGTGACGGCACCGAGCCGGTGTTGAGCTTCCCTCAGGGGGTGAGGCGGTGCAGGTCCCGGGGGAACAGGGTGACCGCGCGGATGTTGTCGGCGTCCACCAGGCGGGCGACGAAGCGTTCCAGGCCGATGGCGAACCCGCCGTGCGGGGGCATCCCGTGCGCGAACACCTCCAGGTACCCGGAGTAGGCCTCCGGGTTCTCCCCTCGCGCCGAGAGCGCTGCGACGTAATCGGTGTGGCGGTGCAGTCGCTGGCCGCCGGTGACCAGCTCCATACCGTTGAACAGCAGGTCGAAGCTGCGGGTCCGTTCGGGACGTTCGGGGTCGGGGTGGGTGTAGAAGGGCCGCTTGACACTGGGGTAGCCGGTGACGAACAGGAACGCGCTGCCGTGTTCGCGCAGCGCGCATTCGGACAGCCAGCGTTCGTCGGCCGGTGCGAGATCGGGCTCACCGCGGGGGTCCGTGGCGGTGTGTTCGGCGATCAACTGTTGGGCGTCGCCGAAGTCGATCTGGGGGATGCGCGAGGGCACGACCGGCAGGGTGATCCCGAGCCGGGCGACGGCGGCGCCGGCCCGCTCGGCGACGACGGCGAGCATCCCGGCGAGGGCGTCGGTGAGGACGTCCATGACGTCGTGGTGGTCGTTGATGAACCCGAACTCGACGTCGAGGCTGGTGTACTCGGCCAGGTGGCGGGCGGTGTCGTGGGGTTCTGCCCGGAACACCGGTCCGACCTCGTAGACGCGTTCGAAGACCCCGACCATGGTCTGCTTGTAGAACTGGGGGGACTGGGCCAGGAAGGCCCTGCGCCCGAAGTAGTCGATGCCGAACACGTTCGCCCCGGACTCGGTTGCCGTCCCGACGATCTTCGGGGTGTGGATCTCGGTGAAGCCGGCACTGTCGAGGTGGGCGCGGAACCCGGCGACGGCAGCGGCGGCGATCTCGAACGGGGCCCGCAGCAGCGGGTGGCGCAGGGCGACACCGGCGTGGTCGAGGATGACCGGCAACCCGGCTGCCACCGTCGGGCGGTACAGGTCGAACGGTGGTGGGGTCGCGGGGCCGGATAGGCCAGTGATGGTGGCGTCAGTGATCTCGACCCCGCCGGGAGCCTGGGGGTTGGCCACGGCGCGGCCGGAGACCTGGACGACGGTCTCTTCGGGGAACCGTTCCAGGGCCAGGGCGGTGGGCCCGGTGAGGACGACCTGGGCCTGGCCAGTGCGGTCACGGACGATGAGGAACGACACGGACTTCAACTGTCGGCGCCGGTGGACCCAGCCGGCGATCGTGACTGCCTCGTCGACGTGGAGCGGGAGATCCGCCGCGAGCACACGGGGAGCCGGCTGCGGTCGGGGGTGGGGTGGGGCGGGTGGTGCCGTGGACGGCAGGTGCTGGTTCATCTGGGGTGGGAACCCTTCGCTTGTCCCCGGGCCTGGTCTCCTACCAGATGTCACCCCGGGGATCGTGGTCCCTTGGGGTGCGGGCGAGAGGGGACTCGCGGTGCCACCGCACCTTCACCCCCGCCGGGCCGGTCCAGTTTGCGCCGGTCGCCGGGGGCCTCTGTCGTGCATGGAAGGGCTCGGGAGTGTCTTCCCCCAGGACACGAGGCCACCATCACA
>JAAYAH010000033.1 GCA_012719445.1 Actinomycetales bacterium
AGGCGATGGCCCAGGTCCCGTCTTTCTGGGTGAGCCCGAGGGTCAGCAGGCGTCGTAGGTTGAGCCCGGCGGCGCGGTGGTGCAGCCAAGCGTTGTTCTTGGCCACGCCGCGGTAGGGAACCCGGCGGGCTCCTCGGGTCAGCCAGGCGATGGAGCGTTCGACCATCGGACGATGCCGCCGGTAGGTGTCCTGGAACTGCTCCTCGCGGGCGCGTTGTCGGTGCTGACGTTGCAGCTGATGATGGGCACCCAGCTTGATCGTGCGGCCGTCGCGGGCGGTGGTGCACCGAGCCCGAAGGGGACAGCCGTCGCAGGCCTTGCCGAACGTGACGGTGCCCTTGCTGGTGACCCGGCGGGTGATCCCGGCCGGGCAGGTCAGCGTCCCCGCATCCGGGTGGTGGGTGAAGTCGTCGATCGTGAACCCGCCCTCGACCGCGGGCCGCAGCGGCCACGGTTTGAGCACCGGGACCCAGCCTTTGTCGTTGAGGGTGGCGAGCATCTCGCCCGAGGCGTAGGCCGAGTCGCCCAGGACCTGCACCTCGCCGGTGTCCTCGAGTGTGGGGTCGGCGGTGAGCAGGTCGGCGCCGACCGCGGCGTCGGAGTTCGCGGGGCCGTTGGTCTTGGTCAGTGCGACCGTGGTCATCAGGCCGGTGTCGGGTTCGACGACGATGTGGGCCTTGAACCCGTCCTGGCGCCGTTCGCGGGTCTTGTGCGCGTGCCGGGCATCGGGGTCCACGGTCGAGATCATCCGATCCGGTGCCGTCCTGCGGGCGATCCGCCACCGCCCGTCAGTGCCGTCGGAGCCTTCCGCGGGTTCGACGTCCTGCCCGGCGACCAGCGCCAACAGCGCCACCGCCTCAGCCGGCCTGCCTCCCGCCGCGGCGATCACTGCCACGTCGAGAGCGGCCAGCAGGGCAAGGGCGTCATTGACCAACGCGGTGACCAGCTCCTCGCGGGCGGCCTCGTCGTCCCACGCGATCCGCGGCTTACCGGGAGCCGAGTAGTCCTGCCCCGTCAGCGCGGCCAACCGGCTGCAGTGCACCGCGACCAGGGCGTTGGCGTCCGGGACCTCGCGGGCGACCCGACGGATCGAAGCGATCAGCTGAGTGACCGTGTCCTGGCGGGCGACCGCATCATCGAGGACGGTGGAGTCCACCGCCCGGCGCGACTTACCGGCCAGGGCACCGGTGGCGGTGATCACCTCACGGACCGCCTCAAAGATCCGCTGCGGAGACTCACTCGCCGCCAAACGGCGGCGCCAGTACGTCAACGTCGACGGGTGGAACCCGGCCGCATCCACCGCGTACCCGCAGGCCGCCTTCCACCGCAGGTCGAACGTGAGCGCCTCGGCTGCTTCCCGATCCGAATAGCCGTGCAACGCCTGCAGCACCAGCACCGAGGCAACCACCTCGCCCGGGATCGAAGGCCGACCCCGACCCGAGGGGAACAGGTCCGTGAACATCGACGCCGGGAACAACCTGTCGCGGTGCTCAGCCAGGAACGCGAACACGCTCCCGGCCGGCAACAGGTGCCCCGCCAACGACTCCACATCCAACAACT
>JAAYAH010000226.1 GCA_012719445.1 Actinomycetales bacterium
AGCGCCTCGGCGGCCTCCAGGCCGTAGGAGTCGGCCGACGGGTCGTGGTCGTAGGACCGCGCCACGAAGGCCACACCGGCCCGCTCGAGCGCGACGGTTGCGGGGGTGCCGCCCTTGGATCTGGCCATTGGTAGTCAGGGGCGCGGTGCCGTTGCCGGCCCGGTTCCCCATTCCCCTTTCAATCCGTGCGTGCGGTTTTCCCGCACACGGCTTACCGATGATCTTCTGTGCATGGTTACGCTGCCTTCGGATAGCGGACGGTGCCACGAAGGCGGTACAGGCCGTGTCCGTTGAACCAGTCTTCAGTCCAGTCCTGCCACTGACCTGGACGCAGGTTACGACCGCGTTTCTTGACCATCAAGTCACGCAACCGCGCTACGACATAGTCATCAACCTGACGGAACTTGATGGCGGCGTTACCGGTACGGAAGTAGTTGCCCCACCCGCGCAGGACCGGGTTCAGGTCGTCGATGACGTCCCGAATGTCGGTCCCGACACGGTTGCGACCGGTACGGGCCTTGACCTTCTGGCGTATCCGCTTCATCGCCCGCTTCGAGGGCCACCGGTGCAGGTAGTAGCGCACGATGCGCTTCTGCTCCCATAGCCGTCCCGACATGCGTGCACGGAAGTGACACCCGAGGAAGTCAAAACCTTCCCGGCCTTCTCGTAGGTCAACGACTTTCGTCTTCTCCGGATGCAGTTCCAACCCCAGGCCGCCCAGGATCTCCCCGGCCGCCTCCAGGGCTGCTTCCGCCTGCTCCCGGGACCGGCACAACACGACAAAGTCGTCGGCATACCTCACCAACTGACCCACCCCGCGCGCCACCAGTTCCCGGTCGAAGGCGTGTAGGTAGATGTTCGACAACAGCGGGGAGATGACCCCGCCCTGCGGAGTCCCAGCGACCGTCCGCTGCAACCCACCATCGATCATCACACCCGCCTGCAACCACTGCCGGACCAGTTTCAGCACCCGCCGGTCCGAGACCCGACGACCCACCTGCTCCATGAGAACCTCATGGTCGATGTTGTCGAAGAAGCCCCGGATATCGGCCTCCGTGACAAAGACCTGCCCGGCGATGAAGCCCTTACGGATCGCCTCCATCGCCTGTGTGGCCGACCGTTTGGGACGGAACCCGTAGGAGACCTCACTGAAGTCGGCCTCAAAGATCGGTTCCAGCACCAAACGGGCCGCCTGCTGGGCCACCCTGTCACGGACCGTGGGGATGCCCAACGGTCGCCTGCCACCATCTGGTTTCGGGATGTCCACACGCCTGGCTGGCGCGGGACGATACACACCTGCACGGAGGTCCCGGGACAACTCACGCAACATGCGGTCCACCCCGTAGTCCTCCACATCAGCCAGGGTGATCCGATCGACCCCGGCCGCACCGCGATTACGTCGCACCCGTTCCCACGCCGCCCACAGGACGTCACCCCTGTAGATCCGGTCATACAGGGCGTGGAAACGCCGATCCTCAGACTGCTTGGCCGCAGCCCATAGCTTGCGTTGAAGTTCTCGCACCTTGCCGGTCGGAGCGCTTCCGCCGACATCGACAGGCCGTGGCCTGCCGGGGTTGTTGGACCGGGCTGTCCCGGTCATGCCCTGACGCTTACCCTCTTCGCTCGCGTGATCAAAGTCAGGGCCCTTCCCTCCCAGCGCGTTATGTTCCACGCCGATCACCGGTACTACGACCCCGTCGGACTCCCGCTGCACTCCCTCGGCCTTCACCATCGGCTTATACCTCGGGTCTCTTGCCTGACGCAGACGCGCGCAGACGGGTCTCTCCTGTTCCGTGCCAGACCTTGTACACGTGCCGCCGCCCGTACCCCGAGGAGACC
>JAAYAH010000227.1 GCA_012719445.1 Actinomycetales bacterium
CGGTCGGCTGGAGAGCCACCTGCCGGGGCTGCGCGAGCTGAACGTCATCGAGGTCGGCGCGGTCGTCGGAGCGCACGTCGGGCCGGGCATGCTCGCCGTCGCCATGGCCCCGGCGGCCCCGACGCCACCGGCAGGAGAGGGCTGACCCCCGCAGCTCTCCCCTCGTGCTCGGAGTCCCTCGTGCTCGGAGTCCCTGGAGCTCTGTGTCCCTGGAGCTCTGTGTCCCTGGAGCTCTACCGCGGATGCCGTGTTCCTGGGAGCGAGCCGATGGTCTGTTCCCGGAGCGAGCCGACGGTCCGTTCCCGGGGTGAGCCGACGGTCCGTTCCCGGGGTGAGCCGACGGGCCCGGTGACTTCTCCCCAGCCGCAGACGTCGTCACACCGTCCACAGCCGCGCCGGGCTGTCCGGCCGGAGGGGGCGACCCCGCCTACGGTCACCGCGTGGGCAGCTCGAACACGCGATCGGTCGCCGTGGAGGCGACGGGCCGGCTGGCGGCCCTGCTCCCGGCCACCCCTCCGGCAGGGCACCCCAGAGGGGTGGCCTGCCGGTCGTCCGAGGGCGATCGGAAGGCGACGGGTGGCGTTCCCGGGTCGATGGAGCGGCTCCGTCGCCGGCGTTCCCGTGTCGGCCGGGGGAGGCTTCTCCGGGAGGCGATCGCCGATCGGCTGCCTCCCGTCCTGCGTGAGCGGCGTCTCATCTCGTCCCGGGCGGCTCTCGGGGCTCTGGCCGTCGTCGCCGCGGTCTGCGTCGGGGTCCTGGCACGGGGTGCGACCGCCGCGGGACCGCAGCTCCTCGGCGTTCCCGAGCCCGCGGGCACGGGAACGCCCGGCCTGACCACTCCGTCCCCGGCTCCCTCCGAAGCGGTCCTCGCCGCGGGTACGGCGGGACCTTCCGGCGCCACCGGCACCATCGGTGCCCCGGTCCTGGTCCATGTCGTCGGGCAGGTCCGCTCGCCCGGGGTCGTCCGGCTGGACGCCGGGGCACGGGTGCAGGACGCCGTCGAGGCCGCGGGCGGGCCGAAGCCCACAGCCGATCTCAGCCTGATCAACCTCGCCCGCCAGGTCGTCGACGGGGAGCAGATCGTCGTCCCGCGGTCCGGACAGACCCTGCCGCCCTCGGCGGGAGCCGTCGGTGGCCAGGGTCCCGGAGCGTCCGGTGGCACAGCGGTCGCGCCGGTCGACCTCAACACGGCGACCGAGTCCCAGCTCGACGCCCTGCCCGGCATCGGGCCCGTCCTCGCCGGGCGCATCGTCGCGTGGCGGACGGAGCACGGCCGGTTCACCAGGGTGGAGGAGCTGACCGAGGTGGACGGCATCGGGGAGCGGGTGCTCGCCCGGCTGCGCCAGTTGGTGACGGTGTGAGCGTTCCCGGTCGAGGCGCGGGTCCTGGCGCGGGCACCGGTCAGGGGTACGACGCCGGTACCGGTGCCGGGGCGGCGGAGGGCTCCGGTCCGGGCGCCGACGTCCGGCTGCTGCCCTCGACGGGGGCCGCGTGCGGGGTCGCCTGGGCCGCGACGGCATCCTCCGCGGGGGTGGTGGCGTGGTGGGCGGTCGCGGTGCTCTCCGCGGCGCTCGGGCTGGGCTTGGTGGTGGCGAGGGGGAGGAACGCCCGGTGGGCAGGGCTCCTCCTCACCCTCGCGGTGGCGTCGGCGGTGCTCGCCGTCACCGCGGTGACGCTCGGGGCACGCGAGCGGACCGGTCTGGCCCTCCACGCGGACGACCGGGCCACGGCGGAGGTTCTCGGCCGCGTCACGGGAGATCCCCGCAGGTTGCGCCCGGTGCGGCCGGGCGCAGACCGGTGGGCGGTGACCCTGCGCGTCACCCGCGCAGTGGTCAGGGGGGAGGCCCTCAGGGGCAGGGCGGAGGTCACCGTCCTCGGTGGGCGGGAGCTCTCCTCGGCGAGGGCCGGGGCGACGGTACGGATGGTCGGCCGGCTCGCGCCGACGGAACGGGGGGACCGGTCCGTCGCCCTGCTCTCCGCCGTCGGCCCCCCGCAGCGGGTCGAGCAGCCCGGCCTGCCCTGGCGGGTCGCCGAGCGGTTGCGCTCCGGGCTGCGCCGGGCCTGCGCGGGCCTGCCCCGCGACGCGGCGGGGCTGCTCCCCGGCCTCGTCGTCGGGGACACCGGCTCCCTGCCCGTCGAACTGGAGGACGACATGCGTGCCGTCGGGCTCACCCATCTCACGGCCGTGAGTGGGGCCAACCTCGCGATCGTCAGCGGGGCGGTGCTGGTCCTCGCCACGGCGGCACGGGCACCGAGACCGGTGAGCCTGGCCGCCGCCGGCTGCTCGGTCGCCGCGTTCGTCGTCCTCGCCCGGCCCGAGCCCAGCGTGCTCCGCGCCGCGCTGATGGGCGGGATCGCCCTGGTCGGTCTCGCCCGGGGGAGACGGGGGAGGGGAGTGTCCGCGCTCGCGGCGACGACGACCGGCCTGCTCGTCGTCGACCCCTGGCTGATCAGGTCGTTCGGGTTCGTCCTCTCGGTCCTCGCCACCGGCGGGCTGCTCCTGCTCGCCCGGCCGCTGAGCGACCGGATCCCCGGGCCCCGCCCGCTCGCCCTCGCCCTGGCGGTCCCGCTGGCGGCCCAGCTCGCCTGCGCCCCGGTCCAGGTGCTCCTGCAGCCCGCCGTCAGCCCGGTCGCCGTCCCGGCGAACCTGCTCGCCGCGCCGGCGGTCCCGCCCGCGACCCTCTGCGGGGTGCTCGCCGCGGCGCTGGCCCCGTTCCAGCCCTGGGCGGCGCACCTGGCCGCTCGCGTCGGCGGGTTCGCCACCTCCTGGATCGCCGGGGTCGCGCACCGGGCGGCCGAGCTCCCCTGGGCGACGGTGCCGTGGCCGGAGGGCGTGCGGGGAGCCCTGGCCCTCGCGCTGGCGGTCGTCGCCGTCCTGGGGCTGCTCCTGGCGGCACCACCCCGGAGGGCAGGCACCACCCGCCAGGGCGATCACGGGCCCGGGGCTCCCGGCGCCGGTCGCGGCGCCCGGGCCCCGGCCACAGTCCTCCCTGCGCTGGTCCTGCTCGCCCTCGTCACCGGCTGGCTGGTGAGTCCGGCCCTGCCCCGTCCCGACGGCAGGTGGCCGCCCCCCGGCTGGGCGGTCGCGCTCTGCGACGTCGGCCAGGGGACAGCTCTCGCCGTCCGGACCGGGCCGGGGCGGGCAGCGCTCGTCGACGTGGGACCCGACCCCCGCCGGGTCACCCGGTGCCTGCGCGGGCTGCGCGTCCGGGCCCTCGACCTGGTGGCGCTCACCCACTTCCACGCCGACCACATCCGCGGGCTCCCCGGGGCGATCAGCGGGCGCGGCACGCCGCCCCTGCTCGTCTCCCCCTTCCCGGAGCCGGCGACCGGTTCCGCCGACGTCAGACGGCTGGCCGCGCGACACCGCATCCCGGTGACCGAGGGGCACTCCGGGCTGCGCGGGGGCGTCGCCGCCGACGGCCTGCGGGTCACCTGGGAGGTGCTGTGGCCACCGGGGTCCTCGTCGCCGGACGGGCGATCCCTGCCCGGGGGCCTGCCTTACTCCTCCCGGGGAACCACCGACCCGGTCGGCGCCCCGGGGAGCACCGCCGCCGGGACGGAACCCGAGGACGGCGCGAACGACGCCGGGCTCGTGCTGAGGTTCGAGGTGACGGGGCCCGGTGCCGCCATGACCCTGCTGGCCCTGGGCGATCTCGAACTCGACGGACAGGACGGCCTGGTGGCGACCACGGCGGGGGCGCTGCCGGCCGACGTCGTCGTCGTGGCGCACCACGGGTCCGCCCGGCAGCGTCCGCGGCTCTATCAGCGCGTCCGGCCGCGGGTCGCGCTGGTGCCCGTCGGGCGGGGCAACGGCTACGGCCATCCCGCCCCCTCGGCGCTCCGGATGCTGTCGGACCTCGGCTCCGGGATCGCCCGCACCGATGCCCACGGGGACGTCGCGGTCGTGGCCCGGGCCGGTGCGCTCGCGGTCGTGGCTCGTGGCGGGACCGGTGCACCGGACCGGTCGCTGTCAGCCCCCGGTGCACCGGACCGGTCGCTGTCAGCCCCCGGGGGGCCGGAGCGTCGCCTGCCCGTGGCAGGGTTGCCGCATGCCACCCGCCAGCGGACGACAGGCCACCCGCAGAGCGTCGTCGCGGACCGGCGCCAAGGCGCCCTCCCGGCCGCCCGTGCCCCTGGACCAGGTGACGGCGGAGCCGGTTGTGCTCGTCACCGGGGGAGAGGACCTCCTCGCCGACCGGGCGGTGACCGCTGTGGTCACGGCCGCTCGTCGCGGCGACCCGGAGACCCGCGTGGAACGGCTCGACGCCGCGGCCTACGAGGCCGGTCGCCTGACGACCGTGACCAGCCCGTCCCTGTTCGGCGGCGGGGTCGTGGTGGTCGCGAGCGGTGTCGAGCACGCTGTCGACGCGTTCGTCACCGACGCGACCGCCTACCTCGCCGACCCCGCTCCCGAGGTGTCCCTCGTCCTGCGTCACTCCGGAGGGCAGCGGGCCAAGGCGCTGCTGGACCTGGCCAGGTCATCCGGAGCACCGGAGGTGGCCTGCGCCCCGGTGACCAGGGATGAGGACAAGGCGTCCTTCGTGGTCGAGGAGTTCCGCCGGGCAGGCCGGCGGATCGCCCCGGCCGCGGTTCGCGCCCTCGTGGACGCCGTCGGCTCCGACCTGCGTGAGCTCGCGGCCTCCTGCGCCCAGCTCGTCGCAGACGTCGACGAGGGCGAACGGATCGACACCGACGTCGTCGAGCGGTACTTCGGCGGCCGAGTCGAGGCGACGGGCTTCCGGGTGGCCGACGCCGCCGTGGCCGGTCAGGCCGACCTGGCCCTCGGGCTGCTGCGGCACGCCCTGGCCACGGGGGCGGACCCGGTGCCACTGGTCGCCGCGCTCGCCGTGAAGGTCAGGGCGTTGGCCAAGGTGTCCGCCGCGGGCAGGGGGCGCTCCGCCAACCTGGCCAAGGAGCTGGGCATGGCGCCCTGGCAGGTCGACCGAGCCCGCAGGGAGCTGACCGGCTGGGCGGAGGAGGGGTTGGCCGACGCGGTGCTCGCGCTCGCCGAGGCCGACACGGCGGTCAAGGGCGGCGGCCGCGATCCGGTGTTCGCCGTCGAACGGGCCGTGCTCACCATCGCCAGGGCCAGAGGCGCCCGGTAGCGGCGTGACGGGGGCACCCGACAGGGGTCACACAGCACGGAGGGCGGTGCCGCACGGGCACCGCCCTCCGAGGGCAAGGAGGCTCTCAGGCCTGCGCCGAGGCAGCCTTCTTCGCCATCGCGGACTTACGGTTGGCCGCCTGGTTCTTGTGGATGACGCCCTTGCTCACGGCCTTGTCGAGCTTCCTCGACGCCACTCGCAGGGCGCGGTCGGCAGCCTCGGCGTCGCCGCTGGCTGCGGCCTCGCGGAAGGAACGCACCAGCGTCTTGAGCTCCGACTTGACTGCCTTGTTGCGCAGCCGGCGCTTCTCGTTGGTGATGTTCCGCTTCTTCTGGGACTTGATGTTGGCCACGTGTGTCTCTCTCGCGTCCGGACAGGTCGGTTGAGGGCGTCGACCCTCCAGGGACCGCCGACGGTGGGGACGCCGGGTGGCTGGGGGACCGGGCACGCACACGACCTGGGTGCGCACCGACGGGAAAGCCTAGCAGCGGGATCGGGACGCTCTCGCCCGGCATCACCCGAGGACCGTGTCCCTCCCGCGGCGGGCGCGGGGGCGGTTCCCCGCACCGGCCACTGCGGACCCCTGGATCGACGGCTCGGGGCCGGCACCGTGCCGGGAGCGGTCAGGACTGGCCGTGCAGGTGACGGAACTCAGGACTCGCCGTGCAGGTGACGGAACGCGGCGACGACGGTGCGGAACCGCTCCCGGTCCAGGGCCGCGCCCTCGCGGCGTACGGCCCGCGGGTCCAGCGGGACCACCCGGTCCAGCCGCACCTCGCTCGGCCGGCCGCGCGGGTCCCAGCCACCGGGACCGACGTCGATCCAGAACCGTCCGTGCCGTGCCTCGTCCGCGGCGTCCCGGTCGTGGTCCTTGCTGGTGAGGGGAAGGCCGAGCAGCCGGGGTCCGTCCCTGCCGATGACCAGGACCGGGCGGTCCTTCCCCCGCGCCGGATCCTCCTCGTAGGGGATCCAGGCCCACACGACCTCCCCGGGGTCGGCGTCGCCGTCCGCGACGGGGGCGTACTCGATGCGGATGGAGACCGGTGCCGCGTCGGGGCGGCCGGAACGCGTGGTCACGACCGTGAAGGATACGGATCCCCGGGAACCGGGTACACCGGGAGGACTCCGGTGTACCAGCGCATCGGCGGAACCCCTGGTCTCCCGGTGCCGGTTGGTTCCCGGTACCGGGCGGGGTCCCTGGTCTCGTGACGCGGCGGGAGGATCCCCGCTGGTCTCCGGTGCCGGGCTGGACTGCGTGTTTCCCGGTGCCGGGCTGGACCGCCGGTCTCCCGGCGCAGGGCGGGACCTCCGACTCCGCCGCGCCCGGCCCGAACTCGCGCGCCCGGTCTGCGGGGAATCGGGGGCGTGGGACGATGGGGAGCCCTTCCGTCCGGCGGCGCGTGCCGTCGGCTGATCGACGTCCAGTGAGGAACAGCCCGAGTGTCCCCGATGGCCCGCACGGCCCCGACGCCGTCCGCCACCCCCCCTGATGCGATCCGCAACTTCTGCATCATCGCCCACATCGACCACGGCAAGTCCACGCTGGCCGACCGGATGCTGCAGATCACTGGGGTCGTCGACGCCCGCCAGATGCGCGACCAGTACCTGGACCGGATGGACATCGAGCGGGAACGCGGCATCACGATCAAGTCCCAGGCCGTCCGGATGCCCTGGGAGTTCGACGGGCGCAGCTACGCCCTCAACATGATCGACACTCCAGGTCACGTCGACTTCAGCTACGAGGTCTCCCGTTCCCTCGCCGCCTGCGAGGGGGCGGTGCTGCTCGTGGACGCCGCGCAGGGGATCGAGGCGCAGACCCTGGCCAACCTCTACCTGGCCCTGGAGAACGACCTCACCATCATCCCGGTGCTCAACAAGATCGATCTTCCGGCCGCGCAGCCGGACAAGTACGCCGAGGAGTTGGCCCGACTGATCGGCACCGACCCGTCGGCCTGCCGCCGGGTGTCCGGGAAGACCGGGGACGGCGTCGCCCGACTGCTCGACGACATCGTGCGCGAGGTCCCACCGCCGGTCGGGGACGCCGACGCTCCGGCCCGCGCGATGATCTTCGACTCCGTGTACGACATCTACCGCGGCGTGGTCACCTACGTGCGGGTCATCGACGGCCGGTTGTCGGCCAGGGAACGCATCCTCATGATGTCGACCCGGGCCACCCACGAACTGCTCGAGATCGGCGTGATCTCCCCGGAACCGGTGCCGTCGGCAGGGCTCGGCGTCGGTGAGGTCGGCTACCTCATCACCGGGGTCAAGGACGTGCGTCAGTCCAAGGTGGGGGACACCGTCACCAACTCGGCGAAACCGGCGACCGGGGCGTTGGCCGGGTACCGCGACCCCAAGCCGATGGTGTTCTCCGGGCTCTACCCCATCGACGGGTCCGACTACCCGGCGCTGCGGGAGGCCCTGGACAAGCTCAAGCTCAACGACGCCGCCCTCGTCTACGAGCCGGAGACGAGCGCCGCGCTGGGCTTCGGCTTCCGCTGCGGGTTCCTCGGGCTGCTCCACCTGGAGATCGTGCGCGAACGGCTGGAGCGCGAGTTCGACCTCGACCTCATCTCGACGGCTCCCAACGTCGTCTACCAGGTGACCATGGAGGACGGCACCGAGGTCGTCGTCACCAACCCGTCGGAGTTCCCGGGCGGCAAGGTCGCCGAGGTGCGGGAGCCGGTGGTCAGGGCCACCGTGCTGGCTCCGAGCGACTACATCGGCTCGATCATGGAGCTGTGCCAGCAGCGGCGCGGGACCCTGCGAGGTATGGACTACCTGTCCGAGGACCGGGTGGAGATGCGCTACACCCTCCCGCTCGCCGAGATCGTGTTCGACTTCTTCGACCAGCTCAAGTCTCGCACCCGTGGCTACGCCTCACTCGACTACGAGGCGGACGGCGACGTCGCGGCCGATCTCGTCAAGGTGGACATCCTGCTGCACGGCGAGGCGGTGGACGCCTTCAGCGCGATCGTGCACAAGGACAAGGCGTACTCCTACGGGGTGGAGATGGCCGGGCGGCTGCGGAAGCTGATCCCACGCCAGCAGTTCGAGGTGCCCATCCAGGCCGCGATCGGGGCACGGGTCATCGCCAGGGAGAACGTCCGTGCCATGCGCAAGGACGTGCTGGCCAAGTGCTACGGCGGGGACATCACCCGCAAGCGCAAGCTGCTGGAGAAGCAGAAGGAGGGCAAGCGGCGGATGAAGATGGTCGGCCGGGTCGAGGTGCCGCAGGAGGCCTTCATCGCCGCGCTCACCAACGACGTCGCGGGTGCCGACAAGCGCAAGTGACGCCCGCCTCGCGCTCAGTCCGCCCACCGGTGGCCAATCGGGGTTATTCGTGGGTTTTGAGCCCGATTGGCCACCGGTCGGCGAGCCGGTGCCGGGAGGGGCGGGTGAGCACCCGGCGAGAGGGAGGCTTTCGCCCTGAGCTGCTCCGCGGCGACCGCGGTGGGAAGCTGGCCGGGTGGACGACGCAGTGATCACTGATCAGGCGCCACGGGTGACCGCGGTGTGCGTCGTCTTCGAAGTGCTGCCGGACGCCGTCAACGGGTTCGGCAGCACCGCGATCGACAAGCGACCCCTCCCCGGCCGGCTCGACGTCGGCCCCACCGGCCTCGCCGGGGACACCCAGTGCGACCGGAGGTCCCACGGCGGCCGGGACAAGGCCGTCTACGCCTACGCCGACGAGGACGCGGCCTGGTGGCAGGAACTCCTCGGCCGTCCCGTCCCGCCCGGCTCCTTCGGCGAGAACCTGCGGACCCGTGGGCTCGACGTGTCCGGCGCGGAGATCGGCGAGCGGTGGCGGATCGGGAACGGCTCCGGCTCGCTCCTCCTCGAGATCACCCAGCCGCGGATCCCGTGCCGCACCTTCCAGGAGTGGACGGGGGAGCCGCACTGGGTGCGGCGGTTCACCGACGCGGACCGTCCCGGCGCCTACCTCCGGGTGATCGACGGCGGCACGGTCGCGGCGGGCGACGGGGTGGACGTCGTGCACCGGCCGGGGCACGGCGTCACGGTCGCCGGCGCGTTCCGGGGGGCGACGTCCCGCGAGCCCGGTGCCATGGTCCGGCTGCTCGGCGCCGCGACCGACGGCACCGTCGAGCTGGCTCCCGCCCTGCGCCGGTACGTGGACAGGGTCGTGGGATCCCGGTGAGCGCCCTGCCCGACGGCGAGCGTCCTCCTCCGGACGGCGCCCTGCCCCCCGGGTGTGCCGAGGGGGCAGGGGATCGCGCCTTCGGCGTCTACCTCCACGTCCCGTTCTGCGCCGTGCGGTGCGGCTACTGCGACTTCACCACCTACACCGCTGCCGAGCTCGGCGGCGGTGCCGACCAGGCCCGCTACGCCGAGACGGCCTGTCGCGAGCTCGACCTCGCCGCCACCGTGCTCGCCGCAGCCGGCCTGCCGCGCCGTCCCGCGGCCACGGTGTTCTTCGGCGGGGGCACCCCGACGCTGTTGCCGGCCGACGACCTGGTCCGGATGCTCGACGCGGTGTCGGAGAGGTTCGGCCTCGCCGCGGCTGCCGAGGTCACGGTGGAGGCGAACCCGGAGTCGGTCACCGCGGACGCCCTGGCCCGGCTGGCGGCGGCGGGGGTCACCCGGGTGTCCTTCGGCATGCAGTCCGCCGTGCCGCACGTGCTGGCGACGCTCGACCGGGTGCACACTCCCGACCGGGTGCCGCGGGTCGTGGACTGGGCCCGTGACGCAGGTCTCGCGGTCAGCCTCGACCTCATCTACGGCACCCCGGGGGAGTCGGTCGCGGACTGGTCGGCCAGTCTCCACGCGGCCCTGGCCTGCATGCCGGACCACCTCTCCGCCTACCCGCTCGTCGTCGAGGACGGCACCCGGCTGGCCGTCGACGTGCGCCGAGGGCTGGTCGCCCCGCCGGACGACGACGACCTGGCCACGAAGTACGAGCTCGGCGACGACGTCCTCGCGGGGTCGGGGTTCTCCTGGTACGAGGTGAGCAACTGGTCGAGGGACCCGGCCGGAGCCTGCCGGCACAACCTGGGCTACTGGAACGGCGACGACTGGTGGGGTGTCGGTCCCGGCGCCCACTCCCACGTCGGCGGGGTGCGGTGGTGGAACGTCCGGCACCCGCGCGCCTATGCGGAGCGGCTGGCCGACGGGGGAAGCCCCGCTGCCGGTCGCGAGGTGCTCGACGCGGGGCAGCAGCACGCCGAGCGGGTGCTCCTCGGCGTTCGGCTGGCCTCGGGGCTTCCGGTGACGGTGCTGCCGACCGAGCACCGGCACCGGGTGAGAGGCCTCGTCGCCGACGGCCTCGTCGACCCCGGCGCGGCGTCCCGGAACCGGGTGGTGCTCACCCGACGGGGACGGCTGCTCGCGGACACGGTGGTGCGCACCCTGCTCGGCTGAGGGCGGTCCCGCTGCGGGCCGACGACGGCACCCGGTCCGTCGGGCTGTGCGGCTCCCGGACGGTGACCTGCCGTCGGACTGTGCGGCTCCCGGACGGCGGTCAGCCCCGCCGGGGACCGACGGGGCTGACCGGACGGGCACCAGACCCGGGTTCGGGTGGAGGGACGATCAGGAGACGAACCGGATCGTCATCGGGTAGCGGTAGTACTCCCCACGGTTGGCGGCCAGGGCCGCCATGATGCACAGGACCAGGACCGCGATCCCGATCGCGATCATCATGAAGATGCCGATCAGGATGATGGACAGCACCGCGGAGACCGCCATCGCGATCAGTACCGTGATCTGGAAGTTCAGTGCCTCGGCCGACTGGTGCCGGACAAAGGCACCCCGCTCGCGGAAGATCAGGTAGACGATCAGCGGAGCGAGGAAGCCGAACACGATCCCGCCGGCGTGGGCGAGGGTCGCCCACATCTTCTCGTCGGCCGGGCTCAGCGGGGGCTGCACCCCGGGCGGGTAGCCACCCGCGGGATACCCCGGAGTGCCGGGAGGTGGATAGCCGCCGGGAGGGCCGTAGCCCGGGGGCGGGGGCGGAGCCGGCGGCAACCCGGAGGGGCCGGGCGGCGGGGACTGCTGGGGGCCGTCCTGCGGGGCCTGTCCGTACGGGCCGCTCGCGGGCGGAGGGTTCTCGCTCATGTGTGCCTCCTCGAAGGACAAACCTAGGACGTTCGTGGTCACCGGAGTGGCATTTCCCTGCGCCGATCTCGGAAAGGCTCCCCTCGGGGCGGGACACCAGCCAGGTGTCCCGCCCCGAGGGGACGGAGCGGATCGGGTGAACGGGATCGGTCCGGCGCCGCGCAGAGCACCTCTCTCAGGGCCGGCTCCGATCCCGATCGACGGGATCAGTGCACGAAGCGGATCGTGAACGGGTACCGGTACTCCTCGCCCCTGCCGGCTGCGAGCGCTCCCAGGATCACCGCCACGAGGTAGAGGATCCCGACCGCGACGAGAGTCGCGAACCCGATGAGCACGATCATCAGCAGCACGCTCACGGCGATGTAGATCAGTGCCGTGAGGTTGAAGTTGAGCGCCTCGACGGCATGCCTGCGGACGTAGGCCGACCGAGGTCCGGCGACGAGCATCACCACGAGCGGACCGAGGAACCCCAGGGCGAGGTAGGCGGCGACGAACGAGCTCAGGTGTGCCGCGATCGCCCAGGTCCGCTCGTCCTGCGGGGCCAGCGGGGCGGGGGACGGCGCCTGGTACGGGGCCGGCCCGGGGGTGTCCGTCCGGTACGGGGCACCGGCCGGGTCGGGGACCGGCTGCTGCGGCGGGGCTCCGGCGTCCTGCTCAGCCGGATCCCGTGGGGACGTGCCCTGGAGACGTGTCGGCTCCGGGGGCGGTGTCGGTTGCGACATGGTGAACCTCCTACGACTCCTCCACGCTAGGTCGCCGGGCAGCGGTCCAGGAGCCGGCGAGCCCGTCTCCCGTCCCGGGGGATACCCCCCTGCGATCCCCCCGGGACAGCGTCACGGCCTTGAGCATGTCGCCCCGGCGGGCAGGCCGGTCGACCGGCCCGGGACGACGGTTCGGCTCGGGACGACGGCCGGTCCGGGTACGGTTCGGGACGACGGTGCGAGAGGTCGCTGTCAGACGTCGTCGGTGTCCCCGGTGACGAAGTCGATGAGCTCCTCGACGCGGCCGAGGAGCTCCGGCTCGAGATCGGTGAAGGACCGTACCGAGGACAGGATCCGCCGCCAGCCGGCTGCCACGTCGGCCTGCGTGGCGTGCGGCCAGCCGAGCTGTGCCAGGACGCCCTCCTTCCACGGCCGGCCGCGTTCGACCCGGGGCCAGGCGTCGATCCCCAGCCGGCTCGGGCGCACCGCCTGCCAGATGTCCACGTACGGGTGGCCGACGACGAGCACGTGCTCCCTGACCGCGGGGAGGCGCATGACCCCTGCGGCCTCCTGGAACTCCTTGGACCCCTCGACGAGGTGGTCGACCAGGACCCCGAGCCGCCGTCCGGGTCCGGGCCGGAGCTCCTGGACGGCCTGGGCGAGGTCGTCGACGCCGTTCAGCAGCTCGACGACGACACCCTCGATCCGCAGGTCGTCCCCCCACACCCTCTCCACCAGCTCGGCGTCGTGCCGGCCCTCGACGAGGATGCGGGACTCCCTGGCCACCCTGGCCCTGCGGCCGTGGACGGCGACCGACCCGCTCGCCGTCCGATCGACCCTTCCCCGGCCGGGGGCCTGGGGCCGGGGAGCGACCAGCCGCACCGGTCTCCCCTCCAGCCAGAAGCCGGGGCCGAGGGGGAAGGACCGGGTGCGCCGGTGCCGGTCCTCGAGCACCACGAGGTGGACACCGCCGCTCTTCTCGGTCCGCAGCACCGCGCCGCACCACCCGGTCTCCACGTCCTCGACGACCAGCCCCGGCGTCGCCGCCACCTCGGGCAGGACGCGTGGTGCCGTCGGAGCGAGCACGTCGGTCCCGTAGCGCCCACCGTGCGGGGCGCGACCGAGGGGGACGGATCTCCCGGAGCGGTCGGAACGGTCAGGCGGGACAGGCATGCCCGGACCGTACCCGGACAGAAGGGGTGTCCGGTCCCGACGCGCCGTCGACCGTCCGGGTGCGATCGGCTTCACCCCGCCGGTGACCGGCCGGAGGACGTAGACTTGGCACTCGAGGTCTCGGAGTGCCAAGTCTCGGGGCGTCAGGTTTCGGAGTGCCAGGTCTCGGAGCACGCGGCGCGGAACGGAGCCCGGATCGACGAGCGTGACTACGGGAGGTGCCCATCGATGAGCGAGGAGCGGCGGCTCGCCGTCCTGCGCGCGATCGTCGAGGACTACGTGCGCACGCGTGAGCCGGTCGGGTCGAGGGCGCTGGTCGAGCGACACTGCCTCGGGGTCTCGCCGGCGACCATCCGCAACGACATGGCGGTGCTGGAGGAGGAGGGCTACATCGCCCAGCCGCACACCAGCGCCGGGCGGGTCCCCACCGACAAGGGCTACCGCCTGTTCGTGGACCGGCTCTCCTCGGTCAAGCCGCTCTCGCCCGCCGAGCGCCGGGCCATCCAGAGCCTGCTGGACGGCGCCCTCGACCTGGACGACATCGTGGACCGCACGGTCCGGCTGCTCGCCCAGCTCACCCGGCAGGTGGCCGTGGTGCAGTACCCCTCGCTGAGCCGGTCGACGGTCCGGCACATCGAACTGGTGCCGCTCGGCTCCGGCAGGCTCCTTGTCATCATGATCACGAACACGGGCCGGGTGGAGCAACGCACCGTCGACCTCGGTCTCGACGTGTCCGAGGAGGTCCTCGGCGACCTGAGGGCCCGGCTGAACGCGGCGACGGCGGGCAGGCGACTCACCGAGGTCTCCCGGATCATCGCCAAGCTGCCGGACAGCCTCGCCCCGGAGGACCGGCCGATGGTGCGCGCCGTGCTGGACGCGCTGGAGGAGACCCTCGTCATCGACCGCGAGGAGCGGATCGTGCTCGCCGGCACGGCCAACCTGGCCAGGGCGAGGACCGACTTCGTCCGGTCCATCGGCCCCGTGCTGGAGGCCATCGAGGAGCAGGTCGTGCTGCTCAAGCTGCTGTCCGAGATGGCGGACGACGCGTCGGGGGTCGGCGTCCTCATCGGGCACGAGACGGGACAGGCCGGGCTGGTCGAGGCCTCGGTCATCGCCAGCGGGTACGAGTCCAGGGGAGAGGTCGTGGCGCGACTGGGGGTGCTCGGGCCGACCCGGATGGACTACCCGACGACGATGGCTGCGGTCCGGGCCGTGGCACGCTACGTCTCACGGATCCTCAACTCGTGAACCGGGCGACGAACCGGGCGTCCGGCGGGCGGTGCTCCTCGCGCCGTCCGACCCCGTACCATCGGTCGGCACTCCTACCGGGGCAACGCGGACCGGAGGTCACAGGGCAGTACCGACCGGAGTGCCACGAGCACACGCATGAGCCAGCCCAGAACCGCCCCAGGGAGAGACGACGGCCGTCGTGAGCGACTACTACGAGGTGCTCGGTGTGTCACGCGACGCGACAGCCGAGGAGATCAAGAAGGCGTACCGGAAGCTGGCCCGCCAGCTCCACCCGGACGTGAACCCCGGCCCCGAGGCCGAGGAGCGGTTCAAGGAGATCGGGCGCGCCTACGAGGTGCTCTCCAGCCCGGAGAAGCGTCAGGCCTTCGACATGGGGGTCGACCCGAACAGCAGCGGCGGCGGCTTCGGCGCCGGGTTCGGCTTCACGGACATCTTCGAGACCTTCTTCGGGGCCGCGACCAGCGCGAGGGGCCCGGTGTCCCGGCAGCGACGCGGGCAGGACGCCCTGATCAGGATCGAGGTCGAGCTCGCCGAGGCGGTCTTCGGCAGCCAGCGGGAGCTCCAGCTCGACACGGCCGTCGTCTGCCAGGTGTGCCAGGGCAACTGCTGCCTGCCCGGGACCAGCTCCCGGGTCTGCGACGTCTGCCGTGGCCGGGGCCAGGTGCAGCGGATCGCCCGCTCCTTCCTCGGCCAGGTGATGACGACGCAGCCGTGCTCGGCCTGTCAGGGCTTCGGCACCGTGATCCCCGATCCGTGCCTGGAGTGCTCGGGGGAGGGCAGGGTCAGGACCCGCCGCAGCATCACCATCAAGATCCCGGCCGGGGTCGACACCGGGACCCGGATCCAGCTCGCCGGCCAGGCCGAGGTCGGACCGGCCGGCGGTCCGCCGGGCGACCTCTACGTCGAGGTGGTCGAGCGGCCGCACCCGACCTTCACCCGCCGGGGCGACGACCTGCACTGCACGGTCGAGATCCCGATGACGGCCGCCGCCCTCGGCACCTCGATCTACCTGGAGACCTTCGACGGCGCGGAGGAGTTCGACATCCGGCCGGGCACCCAGTCCGGGGAGGTCTCCACCCTGCGCGGACTCGGCGTCACCCACCTGCGCGGCACCGGACGGGGGGACCTCGTCGTCCACCTCGCGGTGCAGACCCCCAACCGGCTCGACGAGCAGCAGGAGGAGCTGCTGCGCCAGTTGGCCAAGCTGCGCGGGGAGGAACGCCCCGCCGGCAGGCTGGCCCCGGCCCACCAGGGCGTGTTCTCGAAGCTCCGCGACCGGTTCGCCGGCAGGTGACCCGCCCGCGGTTCCTGCTCGAGGTGCCCGGTCTCGGCTCCGTCGGCATCGGGGCGGAGCTCGTCCTGGACGGTGAGGAGGGTCGGCACGCCGCGGCCGTCCGTCGGATCCGCCCCGGTGAGCGGATCGATGTCACCGACGGGGCGGGACGCGTCGCGACCTGCGAGGTCGTCGGCGCGGAGAGGGACCGGCTGGCCCTCACCGTGATCGGGGTCGCCACCGTCGACCCTCCGCGGCTGCGGTTCGTCCTCGTCCAGGCGCTCGCCAAGGGCGGGCGGGACGAGGCCGCCGTCGAGGCCGCGACGGAGGTCGGGGTCGACGCCGTGGTGCCGTGGCAGGCGGCCCGCAGCGTCGTCGTCTGGGCGGGGGAGCGGGGGGAGCGGTCCCGGCGACGCTGGGAGGCCACCGCGAGGGCTGCGGCCAAACAGTCCCGTCGGGCCCACCTCCCGGAGATCCGGCCGACCGTGGACGGCGCGGGGCTGGCCCGGCTGGTGCGGGCCGCCACGATGACCCTGGTGCTGCACGAGGACGCCACCGAGCCGCTCACCGGGGTCGTGCTGCCGGAGGAGGGCGAGGTGCTGCTGGTGGTGGGCCCGGAGGGCGGGCTGGACCCGGCGGAGTTCGATCTGCTCGGTGCGGCCGGCGGCCGGGCGGTACGGCTGGGTTCCGAGGTGCTGCGGACCTCGACAGCCGGCCCGGCCGCCGTCGTCGCGCTCGCCGTCCGCAGCGGCCGGTGGTGAGCGGGTGCCGGGCGGGTCGCGTACGGGGAACGGCGATCACGGAACGGTGATGCGCCAGAGTTGGTTCAGCTTGTTCGTGCCCAGGCACTCCCATTCCTGGATGACGGTGCCGTCGTCACGGCCGGCCCCCTCGGCGCGCAGGTCGGCGCAGGTGTCGTACAGGTAGTTGACCAGCTGGAACCGGAGCCCGTCAGCGTTCCAGGCGGCGAGCCGGATGTGCCAGGGAGCGATGAGCGAACCCGTGAGACTGTCGATGACCAGCGGCGTCCGGTTCTCCGGGCAGGACGTCTTGGCGGTGCAGTCGGGTTGGATGCCCCACCCCGAGGTGTGCCGCGGTGCGAGGTACACCGGATAGGAGGTGGAGTCCGACCACCCGGACGGGATGACGTGGAACAGTTGGTTCGCCTGTGCCGCGCCGAGACAGGTCCACTGCTGCACCCGCGTTCCCCCCGGGTTGTTGTCGACGTCCATGCACTTGCCGCTGTACACGGACCGGAACTGGATGTTCGCCGTCCCCGAGGGGACCAGCAGTTGCGTCTGGTGGGAGGTCACGATCGAGACGGAGAGACCGTTCACGTCGAGGTACCTGCCGCTCCGGGCGGACTGGAGGCTCACCTCGTCCCCGGCGGGTGCGATCGACCACCGTTGCCCCGCGGTCCCGGCGGCACACCTCCGCAGCCACGGGGTGGTCGACGTCGAGAGGTCCTCGACGCAGTACCCGACGAGCAGGGCGGACTCGAGCTGAACGTATCCCGGATAGGCGGCCAGGGGGGTCAGGTACCACTGGGACGCGGTGCCCACCCCGTCCGGGCTGCACGCGGCACCCACCGCCTTGTACGAGATGGTCGCCGGGTCATAGGCGAGCTTGAGGCAGTACCGCGTCACCGTGCTGCCCGAGTAGAACGGGTCGGCCAGGACGAACGGAGCCCGGTTCCCGGTGTCGGCCGCGGTGGCAGGGGTGGGCGCGACCCAGGCCAGGCCGGTCACGAGTCCGAGCCCCAGCGCAGCCGACAGGATCCGGCGCCGTCCCCGAGCCCCGGGAGTCGATCCGCGTTCCATGTCACCACGTCCTTCGTCCGAGGGGCCACGATGCGCCGCGCCCAGGCCGGACGCTAGCTCCGCACCGTCCGGCGGACAAGATCGTCGGTGGTGCCTGTTCGTACCGGCATACGGGCAGGTCCGTGTCCGCATACGGGCAGGTCCGTGCCCGCCCCCTGGTGGTGACACGCGCTCAGGGGGCGGCCGTCGTCGGCAGGGCGGAGCCGGTTCGCCGCCGCGGACCGGTCAGCTCACGACGAACGTCTTGTCGTCGGACCAGGTCACCGTCTCCCCGCCCGACGACGGGTCGGGGATCCGGACGGTGAGCGTGTACTGCCCGGCGACGTCGAGGTCCAGCGACAGCCGCCAGTCCCCGAACGCTCCGGTCAGCGGCGGGACTCCCGCGGACGTCACGGGACTCACCGTCCCCCGGCTCACCGCCCGCCCGTCCCTGCTCAGCGACCACTCCACGGTGTTCCCGGCGACGTTGGCCGCGATCCCGCTCACCTCGTGGCGGCCCCGGGCGATCGCCGCGCCCTGGACGAGGCTGCTGATCTGGGCCGGGGCCCTGGGGTCGGTGTCCCCGGTCGCCCTGACGAAGGGCGTGGCCAGGGAGACCGTCCCGAACAGGTCGGGGGTCGCGCCGTCGACGGTGATCCGGACCTGCGTGTGGGTGGATCCGGCCGGGGGCGAGGCCGTGACCGAACTGGGGTCGGAGCCCGCGGGGATCACCGGCATCGCGACCGCCGCGGTCGCGGTGTAGACGAGCTGCTGGGCCGCGAGCGTGGCCAGCCGAGGGTCCTGCCGAGCGGTCAGTCGGCCCCGGGGTGAGGTCGTCGTCAGGTCGATGGCGATGAAGCTCCCGAACTGCTCGGCGACGGCGGTGGTTCCGGCCGGCCACACCAGCCGGTAGTCCGGGTCGAGCGGGGGACGGGACAGGGCCTGGGTCACCGCCTCCTGGAGCCGGACAGCCGTCTCGTACGACGTCGCGGGGTGGAACTCCCGGAACAGCGCCGCGCCGTCCCCCTGCCCGCCGACGTAGTAGACGGGCAGGGCCGGTGGTGCGGTCGTCGTGGACTGCCCGGTACGGCGGGACGGTGAGGCGACGGGACCGCTGTCGGGGTCCCTTCCCACCAGCGGACCGGCGGCGAGCCCTGCCGCGACCACGACGACGGACGCCACGGCGAGGCCCGCCACCAGCGGCAGCCACCGCCGGGGCGCGGCGGTCCCGTGCTCGCCGTCGGAGACCCGCTCCCGGATCCGGTGCAGGCCGTCGTGCCCTGGCTCGACCCGTTCGGCCTCGCGGGTCAGCGCCCCGCGCAGGGCGAGTGCCAGGGGATCGTCGTCGGCAGCGGGACCGAGGGGCGTCGGCCTCATCGGGCCACCTCCGTTCCGGGGTCCGCGGGGTCCGCCGGGTCGTCGAGTGCCTGGCGAAGGTTGGCGAGTCCGCGATGGGCGTGGCTCTTGACGGCGCCCCGGGAGATGCCGAGCGCCGCGGCGATGTCCTGTTCGGAGAGGTCCGCGTAGTAGCGGAGGATGAGCACCTCCTGCTGCCGGGGAGCGAGGGTGCGCAGCGCCGCGAGCACCCTGGCGTCCTCGTCGGCCCGGACGGCGTGCTCCTCCGGACCGGCGGGGGCCGGCGGACCGGGCTGGCGGTGGCGCTCCTCGACGACCCGGTGGCGCAGTGACGAGCGGGCGCCGTTGACCACGCAGGTACGCAGGTACCCGCAGGCGGCGGCGGGGTCGGCCAGTCGACGCCAGCGGTGGTGCAGGGCGACGAAGGCGTCCTGCACGATCTCCTCGGCGACCGAGGCGTCCCCGGTGAGCAGGGCCGCGAGCCGGACCAGCCGCCCCCAGTGGGCCGCGTACAGGACGGTCACCGCCGTGTCCGGGGTCCACCGGGCTGGCTCGTCGAGCGCGTGCATGTCGAGGAGATCGCCGTCGTGGTCCCGGCCGTCGCGGGAGCCGTGGCGGCTCGCCCCGTCGCGGTCGGACCGCATCCTGGCCTCCCTCCGACCCCGGAGGCCACGATGCTCGACCGGCACCGGGGCCGAGTGGCGTATCGTCCCGACCGCTGCTGCTGTCACGCCAGGAGCACGCGCGAGAGCCGTGATCGGTTGACACGTGTCCCGTGTTCCGGACACCAAGGATGTACCCCAGCGGTGGCCGAGGGGGCCAGTTCGGGGGTGCGGACCGGCGCTCCGCCGCGCGGAGTGCCGCGGGATCAGATGCTGCCGTGGGAACGGCCGCTAGGCTGCCCCGAGAAGTGAGGCGCGAACCGATCGGGGAGGTGCCCTTGGTGGTGTCCGACTGCATCTTCTGCCGCATCGTCGCCGGTGAGATCCCGGCTGACGTCGTCACCTCGGGTGAGAGGGTCATCGCTTTCCGTGACCTCAACCCTCAGGCGCCGACGCATGTCCTGGTGATCCCCCGGGAGCACCACGAGACGGTCGGAGCCCTCGCGGCCGAGGACCCGAAGGCACTGGCCGACGTGGTCACGGTGGCAGCCGAGGTGGCGGCGGAGGAGTCGGGGGGCTCCTACCGGCTGGTCGTGAACACCGGGGCCGCGGCCGGGCAGACCGTCGGTCACGTCCACGCGCACGTGCTCGGTGGGCGCTCGCTCGGCTGGCCGCCCGGGTGACGGGCCTGGTTGACGACCCGGGGCGGCGATCCCGCGGCTAGCATGGACGGGACAGCAGTCGTCCAGACCGGAGGGTGGTCAGCTTCACTCCTCGATGTCAACCACCAGTGATAACCGACACCCGATGGATCATGGGACCGCATCGGCGGTAGCGCCGTCCGGGGTGTCGCAGGCCGTCCACCGCATCGTCGTCCCGCCGGATGTCCCGATGGTGTCCCTCCTCGGTGCCCGCGACGACGTCCTCCAGGCCATCGAGAGAGCCTTCCCGCGCGCCGACGTCCTGGTCCGCGGCAACGAGGTGACGGTGACCGGGCCCCACGGAGAGGTCGCCCTCGTCGAGCGGCTGGTCGACGAGCTGCTCGTCGTCGTCGGGTCAGGGCAGTCGCTCAGCCCCGAGTCCGTGCAGCGGGCGGTGGGCATGCTCCGCCAGCAGACCGCCGAGCGTCCGGCCGACGTGCTCACCCTGAACATCCTCTCGACCAGGGGCCGCACCATCCGGCCCAAGACCCTCAACCAGAAGCGGTACGTCGACGCCATCGACGCGCACACGATCGTCTTCTCGATCGGACCGGCAGGCACCGGCAAGACCTACCTGGCCATGGCCAAGGCGGTGCAGAGCCTCCAGGCGAAGAAGGTCAACCGGATCATCCTCACCCGTCCCGCCGTCGAGGCGGGGGAGCGGCTCGGGTTCCTGCCCGGCACGCTGAGCGAGAAGATCGACCCGTACCTGCGCCCGCTGTACGACGCGCTGCACGACATGATCGATCCGGAGTCGATCCCGCGGTTGATGGCGGCGGGCACCATCGAGGTCGCCCCCCTCGCCTACATGCGCGGACGCACTCTCAACGACGCGTTCATCATCCTCGACGAGGCGCAGAACACCTCGCCCGAGCAGATGAAGATGTTCCTCACCCGGCTGGGGTTCGGTTCCAAGATGGTGGTCACCGGGGACGTGACCCAGGTCGACCTGCCCGCAGGGACCCGGTCGGGGCTGCGCATCGTCCAGGAGATCCTCGACGGGCTGGACGATGTCAATTTCTCCCGGTTGACCAGCAGCGACGTCGTCCGGCACCGGCTGGTCAGCGACATCGTGGACGCCTACGGGCGGTGGGACGCCGAGCAGACGGCAGTGTCCGGAGGCGCCAGGTCCCGCAGGGAGGGCGGCCAGGCGACCGGCCCGGCCTCCGCCCGGCGGACCCGGCGCTGAGGTCCTGGCGGTCGAGGACGGTCTGGCGGTCGAGGACGGCACCGAGGACGGGGCAGTGGGCATCGAGGTCAACAACGAGAGCGGCGTCGCGGCGGACGAGAACGAGATCGCCGCGCTGGCCCGGCACGTCCTCGCGGAGATGCGGGTGCACCCCCAGGCGGAGCTGTCGGTGGTGCTCGTCGACGAGGCGGCGATGGAGGCCCTGCACCAGCGCTGGATGGACGAGCCCGGCCCGACCGACGTGCTCTCCTTCCCGATGGACGAGCTCCGGCCCGGCCGGGACGGCGAGGAGTCGCCGACGGGTCTGCTCGGGGACGTCGTGCTGTGCCCGCAGGTGGCCGAGCGACAGGCCAGGACCGCGGGGCACAGCAGCGCGGAGGAACTCCTCCTGCTGACGACCCACGGCATCCTCCACCTGCTGGGGTTCGACCACGCCGAGCCGGAGCAGGAGAAGGAGATGTTCGCCCTCCAGCGCAGGCTGCTGCTCACCTTCCTGTCCACCCGGGGACGGGGGTGAACGCCCCCGCCCTGCGGCTGGTCCTGCTGGCGGCGGTGCTGGTTCTCGTCGCCGGGGCGCTGGCGGCGTCCGAGTCCTCGCTGGCCAGGGTTTCCCGGGCGCGGGCGGTGGAGCTGGCCGGTGAGGGACGTCGCGGCGCCGGGTCGCTGCTGCGGGTCGCCACCGACCCGGCGCCGACCCTCAACGTGTCCACCTTCCTCCGGGTGCTCGCCGAGTCCGGCGCCGCGGTCTGCGTGACGGTGGTGCTGATGCAGCGGTTCGACCTGTGGTGGCAGTCCGCCCTCGCCGCCGTCGCCACCATGACGGCGCTGTCCTTCGTCTTCGTCGGGGTCGGCCCCAGGACCGCCGGGCGTCAGCACGCCGAGTCGGTCGGGCTGGTGGCGGCTCCGGTCATGCTGGCGCTGCGCCGGGTGCTCGGGCCGCTGGCCAGCCTGCTGGTCCTGGTCGGGAACGCGCTCACCCCGGGGCCCGGGTACCGGCACGGGCCGTTCGCCTCCGAGGCCGAGCTGCGCGAGCTGGTGGACATCGCCCAGGAGAGCCAGGTGATCGAGGCCGGGGAGCGGGAGATGATCCACTCGGTCTTCGAGCTGGGCGACACCGTGGTCCGCGAGGTCATGGTCCCGCGCACCGACCTGGTCTCCGTCGACCGGAACGCGTCGCTGCGCTCCGCGATGTCGCTGTTCCTGCGGTCCGGGTTCTCCCGGGTCCCCGTCGTCGGTGAGGACGTCGACGACGTGCTGGGCATGGTCTACCTCAAGGACGTCGCCCGGCGGCTGCACGAGCGGCCGGACGCCGGCCGCGAGGAGACCGTCGAGCAGGTCATGCGGGAGGCGCTGTTCGTGCCGGACAGCAAGCCCGTCGACGACCTGCTCCGGCAGATGCAGCACGACGCGGGCCACGTGGCCGTCGTCGTGGACGAGTACGGCGGCACCGCAGGGCTGGTGACGCTGGAGGACCTCGTTGAGGAGGTCATCGGCGAGATCGCCGACGAGTACGACCACGGCGAGGAGGAGTCCTGCGAGATCGAGGACGGCGTGCACCGGGTGCGGGCCCGGATGCACGTCGACGAGCTCGGGGACCTGTTCGGGATCGACCTGGACGACGAGGAGGTGGACACCGTGGGCGGGCTGCTCACCAAGGCGCTCGGTCGGGTGCCCATCGCCGGAGCCAGGGCGAGGGTGTCCGGGCTGCTGCTGGAGGCGGACCGGTTCGAGGGACGGCGGAAGCAGCTCGCCACCGTCGTCGTGCGGAGGGCGGACGGGTCGTGGCGCGGGGAGTCCGGACACGGTGGGGAGGCACGGGAACAGTGAGCTCGGACGGAGGGTCCCCCGCCGCGGGCACCGGCGGGACGGGTGCGGGGACGCGACCGGTGGAGCGGGGGTTCCGGTCCGGCTTCGCCTGCCTGGTCGGGCGGCCCAACGCCGGGAAGTCCACCCTGACCAACGCCCTGGTCGGGGACAAGGTCGCGATCACGTCGAGCCGCCCGCAGACGACGCGGCACACGATCCGCGGGATCGTGCATCGCGACGACGCGCAGCTCGTCCTGGTGGACACCCCCGGGCTGCACCGGCCGAGGACCCTGCTGGGCGAGCGGCTCAACGATCTCGTCCGGCAGACCCTGCTCGAGGTCGACGTCATCGGGTTCTGCCTGCCGGCCGACCAGCGGATCGGCCCGGGGGACCGGTTCATCGCCGCGGAGCTGGCCGAGCTCCGGCGCACCCCGGTGGTCGCCGTGGTTACCAAGGCGGACACCGTCGACCGGGCCCGGCTGGCCGAGCACCTCCTCGCGGTGGCCCGGCTCCTCGACGCCGCGGACGTCGTCCCGGTCTCCGCCGTCGACGGGTACCAGGTGGACGTGCTGGCCGACGTCCTGGTCTCCCATCTGCCGCCCGGTCCGCCGCTCTACCCGGAGGGGGAGCTCACGGACGAGCCCGAGCACCTGATGATCGCCGAGCTGGTGCGCGAGGCGGCGCTGGAGGGGGTGCGCGACGAGCTCCCGCACAGCCTGGCCGTCGTCCTCGACGAGGTCGTCGCCCGACCGGGGCGTCCCGACGGGAGGGAGCTGCTCGACGTTCGGGTGAACCTCTACGTGGAGCGGGAGAGCCAGAAGGCGATCGTCATCGGCCGGGGCGGGTCCCGGCTGAAGGACGTGGGGACCAGGGCACGGCAGGGGATCGAGGCGTTGCTCGGCACCCGGGTGCACCTCGACCTCCGGGTGAAGGTCGCCAAGGACTGGCAGCGCGACCCGCGGCAGCTCCGCAAGCTCGGGTTCTGACCTTCCCGCAGACCACCTCTCACCCCACCCGCTGGTTGGCCGCCCCCACCCTCGACCGGTGGCCAATCGGGCCCAAAACCCAGGAATGATCACACTTTGCCACCGGTGGGCGGTGGGGCGGCTGGGGGACGTGTGGGCTGGTCCTGGCGGGCGGGTGGCAGGGAGCAGGGTGTACGGTTGAGCCGTGCACGTGGCGCAGCTGCTCCTTATCCGCCGCGGCGAGGCCCACTAGGCCGGTCCTCTCGCCGCGGTGTTCGCGCGTGCCGGCCGAGTGAGCACAGTTCCCGGCCCCGAGCAGCACAAGACCACGTGAGGCGAGAGATGCAGAACACCCAGAAGCCGTCGGGCATGTCGGTCGGCAAGTACCGTCCCTTCCAGGAGCAGTTCACCGTTCAGCTGCCCGACCGCACCTGGCCGGACGCGAGGATCAGCAAGGCTCCCCGCTGGTGCGCCGTCGACCTGCGGGACGGAAACCAGGCCCTCATCGACCCCATGAGCACCGAGCGCAAGCGGCGGATGTTCGAGCTGCTGGTCGGCATGGGGTACAAGGAGATCGAGGTCGGTTTCCCCTCGGCCAGCCAGACCGACTACGACTTCGTCCGGATGCTGATCGAAGAGGACCTGATCCCGGACGACGTCGTCATCCAGGTGCTGACCCAGTCCCGCGAGCACCTCATCGAGCGCACCTACGAGGCCATCCGCGGTTCCCGGAAGGCGATCGTCCACCTGTACAACTCGACCTCGATCCTGCAGCGGCGGGTGGTCTTCCGGCAGGACATGGACGGCATCGTCGACATCGCCCTGGAGGGCGCGCGGTTGTGCCGCAA
>JAAYAH010000228.1 GCA_012719445.1 Actinomycetales bacterium
CCCCCGCTGACCAGCACCGATACCCGGCCCTAGCGACACGCGCGGTCACTAGGGCCAACCGGTGTTCGCCCAGGTCAACCCCATGATCCGCGTCCTTTACCGGCACATCAGCTGCGGAACCCAGGTCGATCTTGGACTCCTCGCAGGTGTTCCCCAAACAACCTGCCACACCACTCCGCAATCACACCCCGGTGTTCCCCAAACAACCTGCCGCACCGTTCCCCAAACAACCTGCCGAAATCAACCCGGCCAACCAGCGGCAGGTCCTGTTCCACCTCCTGGTCCTGGTCCTGGACTGGACAGCAGCCGGAGCACCGACAGCGAGTGGGCCGGCGATGCGGCAGTTCACGCCCTGGGCGAGGGCTGCCGGCGGGTTCCTGGCCCACCATGGCATCCACGGGTTCCTCGCCAACGCGCCCGACGCGGCCGAGTTGGACGACGACGCCGCCGAGTGGGGAGCGTTCCTGACCCGCTGGCACCTGCTGCACGGTGCCCGCCGGCTGACCGCCCACGAGCTGCGCCGCGACGCCGAACCCCAACCCACGGGCCTCGGCCCGGTCCGCGACCCCTGGGACGGGCTGTTCCCCACCACCGGCGCCGGCCACCTGCCCACCGTCAAGAGCCTCGGGCGGCGCCTGACCGGGCAGATTGGCCGCTGGCGCGGCCCTTACGTCCTACGCAGTGTGACCGACGCCCATACCCGGGCCCGGACCTACTGGATCGAGCATCGACCCGATGCCGTGAACCCCGGAATCAAACCCGCAAACCCGCAAACCCGCCAAAACGGCCCTTGACCAGCGGAAACGTCTGGCGGGTTTGAGCCGGAGATCCAGTTCGCAAACCCGCAAACCCGCGGGTTTGCGGGTTTAGCCCACCCCCTCCCCACTCAAACCCGCCACCCGAAACCCCAGATCAGACACCGAATTGCGGGTTTGCGGGTTTGCGGGAGTACTTCCGGCCCCCGCCACGTACACGCAACCACCCGCCCCACCCCGCCATGGCCATCTACCCCGACCAGCTACCCACCGTCACCAACCGAAGGAAGGACCCCACCCGATGAGCACCGCCCACCGCGGCCGCCATCTCACCCTCGCCGAGTTCTGCGAGGAGTTCGCGATCTCCCGCTCCACCTTCTACGACTGGCGCGCCAAGGGCCGCGCCCCCAAGTGCCTCAAGCTCCCCAATGGTGAGCTGCGCATCCGCCGCGCCGAGGCCGACCGCTGGGCCGCGGCCTGCGAGGACGGCGACCTCTGATGGCCACACAGCGCGAGACCACCTACGACGTCCGCATCTGGACCGTGCAGCGGATCGAGCGCACCCGTGGGGTGAAGTACCGGCTGCGCTGGACGGTGGCCGGTGCGGTGAAGTCGACGACGTACACCACCCGCGCCCTGGCCGACAGCCGCCGCGCCGAGCTGCTGTCGGCGACCCGGCGGGGGGAGGCCTTCGACGTCGCGACCGGGCTGCCGGTCTCGCAGCTGCCCGACGAGCGGGGCACGACGTGGTGGGAGTGGGTCCTGGCGTATGTGGACCTCAAGTGGCCGGCCCTGGCGCCTAACTCCCGGCGCTCGACGGCCGAAGCTCTGAGCTGCGCAACCTTGGCCCTGCTGCCCCGGAGCAAGAGCAACGCCCGGCCCACGGACGCCGTCCTGGGCAGCGCGATGCGGCAGTGGGCATTCAACGCTCCGCGCCGCGCTGCCGGTCCGCCGCCGGAGGACTTGGCGCCGGCGGTGGCCTGGCTGGAACGCAGCTGTCCGCGGCTGCGCGAGCTGGAGAACGCGGCCGTCGTCCGTGCGGTGCTGGACGCCTTCGCCCGGCGGCAGGACGGCACTCCTGCGGCGGCCACCGTCATCGCCCGCAAGCGAGCCGTGCTGCACAACGTGCTGGAGCTGGCGGTGGAACGCGAGTTGTTCGTGGCCAACCCGCTGGACCGGGTCCGATGGAAGGCTCCGAAGGTCAACGAGGCCTTCGACCCGAGGGCTGTGGTCGACCCGGTCCGGGCCCGGGCTCTGCTGGAGGCCGTCGGCGCGCTGGCCGATCTGGACGAGGCCCGCCGAAAGGTGATCGGGCTCGGTATCCGCGGCCGTCGGCTCGTGGCGTTCTTCGCTGCCATGTACTACTCGGCTTTGCGTCCTAGCGAGGCCCTTGCCTTGCGGGAGACAGATCTCGACCTGCCCCCGGCCGACGACCGGCACCTCGGGGAGTGGGGTGAGCTATTGGTTTCGCGCAGCGACGCCGAGGTCTCCGGTTCCTGGACCGATGGCGGCCGGCGCACCTCTCGCCAGCTCAAGCACCGTGCCAGGGGGGAGGTGCGGGTTGTGCCCTGCCCGCCCCCGCTGGTGCAGCTACTGCAGGCTCACCTGGAGGAGTACGGGGTCGCACCCGACGGCCGGTTGTTCCGCGGCCCCTACGGTGGACATGTCTCAGCCGGCACCTACACCGACGTGTGGGACGCCGCTCGTAAGAAGGCCCTCAACCCCGCTGAGTACGCCTCCCAGCTGGCCGCACGGCCCTACGACCTGCGACACACCGCGGTATCCACCTGGCTGGCTGGCGGCGTGGAGTCCGCCCAGGTCGCCGCCTGGGCAGGGCACAGCGTCGCCGTCCTGCACCGGGTCTACGCCCACGTGCTGACCGGTCGCTCCGAGGTGGCCAGGCAGCAGATCGCCCGGATTCTCGGGCTGTCCCCGAATGCCGGTGCGTCAGGCTAGCCAGACCAGCGAATCTGTTCGAACATATGTACGAGAGCTGGGAAGGGTGTCGTGATGGCAGGCGAGCGAGCAGCGGGTGTGTCGGTTCCGTCCTCGACGGTGGCGAACAGGTCGGCTACCTCTACCCTGGGCGGCATGTCCGGGGTGTGGGATGACAGTGAGCGGGCGGCTCTTGTCGCGCTGCTGCGGGTTCGCCCCACGGACCTGACCTGGCCGGAGATCACCGCCCGGGTCGCCCAGGAGGGCAGCGCCCGAGCGGTGTGGGCCCAGTTGGTCCCCCAGGACCTGTTCCACGAGGTGGAGCACTCCGATGACCCGCTGCGGGTCGCGGCCAGGGACGTGGCCGCGTGGACGAGCGCGCCGTTCGCGTTCCACACGTTCATGGACGACGCCTACCCGGCGCAGCTGCGCGACGTCCACCAGATGCCACCGGTGCTGTTCACTCGCGGCCGTCTGCTGGCCGGGGATCTCGGGGTCTGCGTGGTCGGGTCACGCAGCGCCAGTCCGCGGGGCCGGGAGCTGGCCGGTGAGGTCGCCACGGCGCTGGCCGGGGAAGGGCTGAGCGTGGTCTCCGGGCTGGCCGCGGGCATCGACCGGGCCGCGCACGAGGCCGCGTTGGCCGCCGGCGGGCGCACGGTCGCCGTCATCGGAACCGGCATCACCCACG
>JAAYAH010000229.1 GCA_012719445.1 Actinomycetales bacterium
CGCCCCCGACCCGTCCCCCGCCACTCCCGCCCCCGACCCGTCACCCGCCCCCGCCACTTCCGCCCCCGACCCGTCGCCCGCCACCCCTTCTTTCGTCCACCGGTGGCAAACCGGGCCTTCACCCAGGGTTTTGACCCCGATTGGCCACCAGTGGACGGCGGGGGAGGGTGAGGGGGAGAGAGGGGTGAGGGCGCCGGGCACGTGCGTGGTCACGACCGTGAGCCCGGACGGGGATCCCGGGCAGGATGCACCGCGGACGTCGCACCACTGCACCCCGTGGTCACTGGCCCGGCTGGCCCGGGACCTCTACGGCTCCGTCGCCCCGATCACGCTGGTCGGCGTGCGCGTCGCCACGACCGAGGCCGGCGACGCGCTGACTCCCGGGATCACGGCGGCCCTCCCCGCGATCACCGAGCGCGTACGCGGTCTCCTGGCCGCTGTCGGTGGTCCCGGGCACACTTGAGACGTGCCCGAACTGCCGGAGGTCGAGGCGCTGGCCGCGTTCCTGCGCGAGCGCGCCGTCGGTCGCGTGGTCGCCTCCGTCGAGGTCGGCGCCATCAGCGTGCTGAAGACCTTCGACCCGCCGCCCTCCGCCCTGCACGGGCTGACCGTCACCGGGGTGACCCGGCACGGCAAGTTCCTCGACCTCGACGTCGACGGGCTGCACCTGGTCGTCCACCTCGCCAGGGCCGGCTGGCTGCGCTGGTCCGACGGCCTGTCGCCAACCCCGATCCGCCCCGGCAAGGGACCGATCGCGCTCCGGGTCCGGCTGGCCGGTGACCCGGCCGACGACCCCGACGCCGGGGCGGGCGACGCCGGGGCGGCGAGCGGTGCGGGCCCGCTCGGCCGGTCCCGTCCCGAGCAGCGCCTGCCCGGGTTCGACCTCACCGAGCAGGGCACCCAGAAGCGCCTGGCCGTGTCGGTGGTGCGCTCACCCGCCGAGGTGCCGGGCGTGGCCCGGCTGGGGCCCGACCCGCTGGCCGAGGGGTTCGGCCGAGGTGCCCTCGCCGCGATCCTCACGGGCTCCCGTCAGCAGATCAAGGGGCTGCTCCGGGACCAGTCGATCCTCGCCGGGGTCGGCAACGCCTACAGCGACGAGGTGCTCCACGCCGCGAGGCTGTCGCCCTTCGCCATCGCCTCCAGCCTGGACGACGAGGAGGTCGACCGCCTCTACACGGCGTTGCGTGACGTCCTGTCCGGTGCGGTGACCGCGGCGAGCGGCAGGCCGGCCAAGGAGCTCAAGGACGCCAAGCGCGGCGGGATGCGGGTGCACGGCCGGGCAGGCCTGCCGTGCCCGGTCTGCGGCCAGACGGTGCGCGAGGTCTCCTTCGCCGACTCCGCACTGCAGTACTGCCCCGGCTGCCAGACCGGGGGCAGGGTGCTCGCCGACCGCCGGATGTCGCGGCTGCTCAGGTGACCTCCGTCCCTGCCCGGACCCGCTCCTGCCCGGACCCGACCCGGCGCATGTTCCGACCCGACCTTCGGCCCGTTCGAGGTGCGCGAATGATCGGATGTGCTCTAGTCTGATCCGTTCGTCCGAAGCCCTGGTCGGTTCGCTGACCGGGACATATCGTGGGTGGATGGGACGGAGAGCCGTACGGCGGGGGAACGGTGCGAAAGGCGCCCAGAGGCGTCGAAGGGTCGGGGGCGGGCGTTCCGGTCCGGCTCACCGTTCCGAGGCGCCGGCAGTCGTGGTCACCCCGGAGTGGCTTCGGGAGGGGGCAGGTCGCGCCGTCCGGCTGACTCCGCCGCTGATCCTCGTCGCCTGCCTCGGCGCCGCCGTGTCTCCTCGGATGGGTGATCCCGTTGCCCCGCTCGAGGGCGAGCAGGCATCGCCCTCCACCCGTCCCGGCTGGGATCTCCGGGGGGCCGGCATCGCACCGGGGGTGGCCGGTCGTTCGGTCGGGGGCAGCAGCAGGGCGGCCTTCGCCCGGGGCGGCACCGGCACCGGCGCCGTCACCGCGGTCGCCGTCGTGGGTGACCTGCCGCAGCGTGCCTACCAGGCCTATCGCGCGGCGGCCTTCCGCATCGACCAGCAGGACCCGACGTGCAACCTGCACTGGTCGCTGCTCGCCGGGATCGGGCGGGTGGAGAGCAACCACGGCCGGCACGGCGGCTCCGCGCTGCAGGCGGACGGTCGCGCCGTCCCACCGATCATCGGGATCCGGCTCGACGGCAGGCTGCCCGGGTCCGCCCGGATCGGTGACTCCGACGGGGGCCGCTGGGACGGCGACCGCGCCTTCGACCGGGCCGTCGGGCCGATGCAGTTCATCCCGGGAACCTGGAACCGGTACGGCGCCGACGCCGACGGCACCGGTGTCGCCGACCCGCAGGACATCGACGACGCGGCGCTCGCGGCGGCGCGCTACCTGTGTGCCGGGAGTGTCGACCTCGCCACCCGGGCGGGGCAGAGGGCCGCCGTCTACCGGTACAACCACTCGCACGAGTACGTGGCCCGGGTGCTGGCCCTCGCCGACGGGTACCGGCAGGGCCGGCCGGGCCTGCCCGCCGGTTCCGGGAGTGGATCGGGTGGGTCGGGCACCGGCGGCGGGGCCGTCGTCGCCGGACCACCCACGGGGAGGGGCTCCTCGTCCAGCCGGTCGTCGACCGCCCGGCCGGCGAGCGCGGGCAGCACGTCCCGGTCGACGACCGCGACGACGACCTCCACGACGACGAGGCGGCCGACGTCCACCACGACGACCGCTCCGCCCACGACGACGGTCCCCCCCACCACGCCCACCACGACGACGAGCACCACGACCACCACGACGTGCACCCCCACGCCGTCGCCGTCCGCGCCGGGCGAGGTGATCCCGACGACGACCACCACCACCACCACGACCACCACGACCACCGGTGAACCCGGGGTCCCGCAGACCGGCGGGGTCTGCCCCACCTCGACGTCGCCGACCGGGCCGACCCCGAGCTGACCCCAGGGCCTCCGGGGCGTCGACCGGGCCGTGCGTGTCCGCCTGGGTACCGTGGACGGCGGCGGGTGCCGCGGCCAGGGCATGACGCCGGGGTCAGGGGGTGCGAGGGGCAGGGGGCGGCATGAGCGAACGGGTGGAACCCGACGGGGTGCCCGCAGGGGTCCGTGTCCTGGCTCCGTTCGAGGAGTCCGACCTCCGGGTCGCCAGGGACCTCGCCACCGGGGCCGCGATCGGTCAACCGCCCGAGTGGGTGCGCCTGGACCCCGGTGACGCGGCCATCGCCCTCGCCTGGCCGGAGGAGACCCTCGATCCGGGGCAGTTCCGGCCGAACATCGTCGTCACCGTCGAGCGGTTGGACGGCTCGGCCGCCCTCGGCGGGTACACCAGGGCCTTCACCGAGGGACTGCTCGCCGAGTTCCCGGGAGCCCACGTCCTCTCCGTCGAGCCGGTGACGCTGCACGGTGGCCACGAGGGCTGCCGTCTGGTGGCCGCGTACCGTTCGTCCGGGTTCGCGGTGACGTTGACCCAGTACTGGACGGTCACCGAGGACATCGTGACCTCGGTGGGCCAGAGCTGCGCGGTGGACGCCTTCGACGCCCTCGCCGGGCTCTTCGGAGCTTCCATGAAGCACTTCTCACCGGGTATCCGGATGCCGATAGAGCGTCAGTGACAGCTTCCTCGCCGTGGCTGCCGACCGGAACTGAGTCCGCCGTCGGGACGGTGCCGGGGGACGTCTCCTGGATCCGTTCGGCCCAGCCGCACCGGTTCACCGGGCCGCTGCTGCCCCGCGAGGCGTGGTCGGTGCTCGTCGCCGTCCTGGAGGAGGAGCTCCCGGAGGCGATCGAGGACGAGCTGCGGCTCATGGTGGAGCACCTCGTCCTGGCCGGGCTGCTCACCGAGGACGGGCAGCTCACCGAGGACGGGCTCGTCATCGCGCGGACCCTTGCCGACCCGCTCGCGGTGATCTCCGTGGAGTGCCGCTGGGACGGCGGGGTGCTCGGTGACCCGGTCGGCGGACCGTCCGGGCGGCAGGACGCTGGTACCGGTGCGCTGGCCGTCTTCCTGTCGCCGACGGCTGCGGTGACCCTGGGAACACCGGGACCGGCGACGTGCGAGGTCGACCCGGCCACCGGACGGGGGTTCGCCCTCGAACTGTTCGAACTGGAGTGGGCTCCGGTCGCCGTCGCCTCCTGGACCGGAGCCGGGCCGGGCCGGCCGTGGACGGAGGAGCCCCCAGGCCTTCCGCTCCCGCTCGTCGAGGCCCGTGCGGGTGATCCGGCGACCCCCCCGCCTCCCGGGGTACCGGACGAGCTGGCGATGGCGTGGGCGGAGCCGTGGGTCCTGTGGGAGATCAGGACCGCTCCGGGGGAGGAGCGGATGCTCGTGCTCCGGATGGGTGACCGGGAGCCGCTCGCGCTGTCGACGCCGGACGGCGGGGACGGCGTGGTGATGGCTCCGGTCGCGCCGTACACCCTGTGGCGGACGCTCGTCGCGCTCGTCCGGAGGGCGCTGGTCGCCGCGGTGGCCGAGCGCGGGTGAGCCACCGGCGGGGACACCCCGGGTGACGAGGGCGGTTGGGTCACCGGCGAGACACCCCGGTGACGAGCGCGGCTGAGTCACCGGCGGGAGATCCCCCCGGTGACCCGTCAGACGCCCTCGGCGGCGGCGGGGAGCAGGCCCTCCAGGGCTGACCAGCGACCGATCTCGCACCCGTTGGTCCGCTTCAGCGAGGCGAGGACCTTCTCACCCCGCCAGGTACCGGTGATCTCGGCCGTCTGCGGTCCGCCGTAGATCTCGGTGCACATCCGGTCCTTGGGGACCGGGGACAGTGCCGAGGCGCCCTCGCCGGCGAGCACCCGGCAGGCGCGCTCGGGGTCGGGGTGGCTCCCACCGGCAGGACCGCAGGTCAGGTGCCAGGTCAGGACCGGCCCGCCGCGTACCCGGATGGTGAGGTCGGCCCGGCCGGACCGGGAGCCCCCCGGGTCGGTCGCCGTGGTCGTGGTCCGGGGTCCGGTCCGCCGGCCAGGGGTGGTGTCGACCGGGGTGTCCGGCGACGGCGCGGTCCGGCTCGCGTCGCCTGCCGTGGTCGGTGCCGCCGTCGAGCCGGTGGCCTCCTCCGACCCCTGCCCGCAGCCGGCGAGTCCTGTGCCCAGCAGGACGGCCACGACGACGGCCGCAGCCGACGGTGTCGATCGGTTCATCGTCCCTCCCGCAACGAGGCCTTGCCGGGTTCGACGGCTCCGCCGCCCGCCGGGTTCCCGTCGTCCACCAGGTTCCCGCGGCGCGCCGGGTTCCCGTCGTCCACCAGGTTCCCGCGGAGCGCCGGGTTCCCGTCGTCCACCAGGTTCCCGCACCGCGCGGTCAGACCATGGTGAGACCGCCGTGAGACCGCGGACGTCGTGGAGCTCACCAGGAGCCGACCTGGACGCGATTCTGGGACCTGCGAGGATGGAGACGCCATCACCGGCACGTCGTGGGGGAGTCGTCGAGCCGTTCTCGCCGCGGCGTCGCGCCGACCGTGGTCGGCACCGCTCCACCCCGCAGGTCCGCCAACTGTTCCGGGGGGTGTCACCCCATGCCAGATCCCACCGCGTCCGGTTCGCTGGTGTCCGACCTGGTGGTCACCGTGGACGACGTCGCCGTCGCCGTGACCGCCGACCAGCGGGTCTCCGTCGACGGGGACCAGGGTCGGCGCGGTGCGAACGGAACCGGGGAGCCCAGGGGCTCGGTCGTCGGAGACCCACCGGGCCACGCGACGAGCGACCCGACGGGCGAACCGGCGCGCGATCCGCTGGGTGACCCCCCGCCGGAGCTGGTCGGCGGGGTCGAGGCTGTGCTGGCCGAGTTGGAGGCTCGGTCCGCGTCCACCGACGGCACGGCCGGATCGCCGCTCGGGTACGCGTCCGCCGGGCTCCGCGAGGACGCCGGGACGCTGCTGCGGATGTTCGACGCCCAGGCGGCCGCCCGCTGGCTGGACGTCGTGGCCCGCGGGCTGCGGCTGTCCGGGCCGAGCACCCGCACCCGGGACGCCGCGGGACACGAGGCCGGGGCGGCGATCGCCCTGGCGGTGCGGCCCGGGGACCCGGCGATGCTCCACCACCGGTCCTCGGCCTTCTTCCTCGCCCGGGCCGAGCAGGCCGGGCATCGGGATGCGGTTCTCGAGGTGGCGACCGGGCTGGTCGCCGCAGGGACGGGTCGCGGGAGGGGCGACCCGCACACCGCCTACGGCCACCCCGACCTCGCGATCGTCCCGCACACCTCCGTCCTCGGCTCGCATCTGCCCCGAGCCGTGGGGATCGCCTGGTCCGCCGGTCGCCAGAGCCGGATCCCGGAGCGGAAACGCGCCCCGTTGGCCTGGGCGGACGACGCCGTCGCCGTGGCGACCTTCACCGACGCCGTGGTCAACCACTCCACGGCCACCGGCGCGGTGAACTCGGCCTGCTGGGCATCCTGGCACCGGATCCCGATGCCGCTGCTGCTGGTCTGCGAGGACGACGCCGCCGCCACCGCCTCGCCGGGCTCGGGGAACTGGGTTCGGGCGGTGTTCGAGGGCCGGGCGGGCCTGGAGTACCTGCAGGTCGACGGTGCCGATCCGATCGCGACCATCGCCGCGGCCCGGTGGGCGGCGGAGGTCACCCGGACCGGTCGCCGTCCGGTCGTGCTGCACGTCACCTGCCCGCGGGTCGGTGCCGGCCGACCCGGGTCGACCGGCGGCACGGCGAGGGCCGGGCGCGGCGGCACCGGGTCGGCCGACCCGCTGGCCGCCATGACCCGGGTGCTCGTGGACGGGGGCCTGCTCGGCCCGGCCGAGGTGAGGGAGCGCTGGCAGGCGGCGCGGGACCGGGTCGCCGACGCGGTGCGGACGGCGCGCGAGGCGGCACGGCCCGCGACCGTCGTCCAGGTCATGGAGGGCCTCGCCGCGCGGAGGCCGCGCCAGATCGCCGACCGGGTGGGGATGGCGGCGGACGAGGCCGACCGGTTCCGGGTCTTCTCCGGGCGGCTCCCCGAGGACGAGGGTCCGCTGACCCTCGCCCAGACGATCAACCGGACCCTCCTCGACGCCGGGGTCGCCGACTCCCGGGTGCTGGTGCTCGGGGCCGACCTGGCGGCGTCCCGGGAGCACGGCACCACGCAGGGCTTCCGGCGCCTCGGTGCCTCGCGGGTGATCGACGCTCTCACCGACGAGCGGTCGGTGCTGGGGCTCGCCCTCGGCGCCGGGGTGAGCGGGCTGCTGCCGGTCGCCGAGGTCCAGGACGTCTCCGGGCTGCACGACGCCCAGGACCAGTTGCGCGGCCAGGCCGCGATGCTGCGCTTCCTCTCCCGCGGCCGGTACCGGAACCCGTTGGTGATCAGGGTTCCCGCCCTGGCCGACCGGGTGGGCAGCGGTGTCCGCCTCCAGATCGACCACGCCCTCGGCGTGCTCCGGGACATCCCGGACCTGGTCATCGCCTGCCCCGCGCACCCGTCGGACGCGCCGCCGCTGCTGCGCACCTGCCTCGCCGCCGCAGAGGTCGACGGCACGGTCTCGGTGGTGATCGAGCCGGTGGCGCTCTACCACGAACGCGACATGTTCACCGAGGGCGACGGTGCCTGGCTGGCGCCCTACCTGCCGCCGACGACCTGGCGGATGGGGCACGTGCCCATCGGCCGGGCCGCCGTGTGGGGGACCGGGACCGACCTCACCATCGCCACCTTCGGCAACGGGGTCCGGTCCTGCCTGCAGGCCACCGCCCGGCTCGCGACCGAGGGGATCGGCTGCCGCGTCGTCGACCTGCGGTGGCTGGCCCCGCTCCCGCTGGAGGACGTCCTGCGGGAGGCGTCGGCGTCGGGGCGGCTGCTGGTCGTCGACGAGACGCGGCGGACCGGCGGGCTTGCCGAGGGCCTGGTCACCGCGGTGCTGGAGGGCGGTTTCGCGGGACGGGTGGCGCGCCTGTGTGCGCAGGACGCCTTCGTCCCGGCGGGGGACGCCGCTCGGCTGGTCCTCGTCGGCGTCGAGGAGATCGTGTCGGCAGGACGCGACCTGGCGAAGCTCCCCGCGGCCTGAACCCGGGCGTGAACCCGGGCGTGGACCAAGGCGTGGTCCGGGGTCGGCTACGCCGTCGGCGGGCGGGAGGAGAGGTCCTCCGGGTACTCCTCCCGGGCCAGGAGCTGTGCGGCCGCCCGGCCGAGGGCTGCGTAGGCGAGCCCCATCGGTCCCGGACCGAAGCTGATCCGGCAGACCCCGGCCTCGGCGAGGTCGGGCAGGGACGGGATGCCCGGCCGGGCGAGGACGTTGAGCTTGCCGTCGAAGGCGTCCACGAACAGGCGCACCGCCGGGAGGTTCTTGATCCCGGGAACGAAGACGCAGTCCGCTCCGGCCTCGAGGTAGGAGCGGCCCCGGCGGACCGCGTCGTCCACGGTGCCGCCGCGGAGCAGGGCGTCCGTCCGCGCGTTGATCACGAGTGGGACCCCGAGCCGCTTGCCGCTGTCCCGGGCCGCCTGCAGCCGCTCGACCTGCTCGCTGATGGGGCGCATCCCCCTGCCGCCCCGGGCGGGGGCCCCGCTGGCGGCCGAGGCGTGCCGGCCCGGCCCTTCGCCTCCGGGCACCTCGCTGTCGGACAGGGAGTCCTCGAGGTTGCAGCCGACCGCGCCGATCATGATCAGCCGCGAGACCGTTGCCCCGACGTCGTCCGCCGTCCGGCCGTAGCCCCGCTCCAGGTCGACCGTCACCGGGAGGTCCACCGACGTGACCACGATGCCGGCCGTGTACAGGGCCTCGTCCGCGGTGAGGTTCTCGCCGTCCGGGACGCCGAGGGCCGCGGAGATCGCCCAACTGGTGGTCCCGACAGCCTTGACCTCGGGCAGTGCCGCGATCACCCGGGCGCTGGCCGCGTCCCACACGTTGACGAGGATCAACGGGTCACCGGGCTTGTGCAGCGAGCGCAGCTGCACGGCCTTCTTCTCGGTGGCCGTACGACGATCTATGGACACGGGGCTCACCTTAGCCACGGAGGTGCCCTGGTGATGGGCGAAATGATGCGGTACCCCCTTCGGAACCAGCGATGACGCCCGGGCGGCCCGGTGACGGGCGGATCGGGGCGGGGATCCAGTCGGTGATCCTCGTCGTCGACGTCGCGAACGTCATGGGGTCCCGTCCGGACGGATGGTGGCGGGACCGGGCCGGAGCGGCCACCCGCCTGGTCGCCTCTCTCGTGTCGGTGCGGTGCAGGGAGGTCACCTGTCCGGACGGCAGCTCCGTCGTGGCGGACCGGATCGTCGCCGTCGTCGAGGGTCGGGCACGGGGGGTCGCGTCCCCCGAGGACGTCGAGGTGGTGCGTGCTCCCGGCAGCGGGGACGACACCATCGTCGAGGTGGCCGCGGACCTCGTCGGTGAGGGGAGGCTCGTCGCTGTGGTCACCGCCGACCGCGGGCTGAGGGCACGTCTCCCGGAGGGGGTCCGGGCCTTCGGGCCCCGGTGGCTGCGCGATCTCCTCGACGCGGCCGGTTCCGCAGCTCCCTGACCCGCCGTTCCCTGAGGTGCCGTTCCCCGGCCCGCCCTTCCCTGACCCGTCGCCATGCCGCCCGAGGGTCGATCCCGCCGTCTGGGCTGATCTAGCTCTCCCGCTAGACAGTCGAAGACATTGCTGACGAGAGACGGCTGACGAGAGACGGATGACGAGAGACGCCCGGGCGGATGCCCTCCTCGCCGAGCCAGGCGCTGCGTCAGGGTACGGAGCAGCTCCTGACGTCGTGACCGGGCATCCGCGGCCCGACCTCCCCGCCGAGCGACGACCTCTGGGCGTGTCTCGCGCTTTCTCTTGCCTTTGCTAGACGGCGCGATACGGTCCCTCCGTGGATCCGGTGCGGAACCCGTATGCGCCGGGGGCCGGTCAGCGTCCCCCGGAACTGGCCGGGCGGGACCGGGAGCTCGGAGCCTTCGACATCGTCCTCGAACGGGTCTCGCGCGGACGGCCCGAACGGTCGCTCGTGCTCACCGGACTGCGCGGGGTCGGCAAGACCGTGCTGCTCAACGCCATGCGCTCGGCGGCGGTGCGGCGGCGGTGGGGCACCGGAAAGCTGGAGGCGCGACCGGACCAGTCGCTGCGCCGGCCGCTCGCCGCAGCCCTGCACCTCGCCGTCCGGGAGCTCGCCTGTCGCAAGGAGGACGCCGACCACGTGCTCGGCGTCCTCAAGTCGTTCGCCATGCGCGACGACGGGCGGGCCGGGTCCGCCGGGGGACGGGCGGCGCGGGTCCGGGATCGCTGGCAGCCGGGCATCGACGTGCCGAGCGTCCCCGGCCGGGCCGACTCGGGGGACATCGAGATCGATCTCGTCGAGCTCCTCACCGACCTGGGCGGGGTCGCAGCGGACACCGGCCGCGGGATCGCCGTCTTCATCGACGAGATGCAGGACATCGGGCCGGACGACGTCAGCGCGCTGTGTGCCGCAGCCCACGAGATCAGCCAGACGGGCCTGCCGTTCGTCGTCGTCGGAGCGGGGCTGCCGCACCTGCCCGCCGTCCTCTCCGCGAGCAAGTCCTACTCCGAACGGCTCTTCCGCTACTCCCGCATCGACCGGTTGGACCGGGCCGGGGCCGATCAGGCGCTGCGGGCACCCGCGGTCGACGAGGGGGCCGACTGGTCACCCGGGGCGTTGACCGCCATGTACGCGGCGACCGCCGGGTACCCGTACTTCGTCCAGGCCTACGGCAAGGTCGCCTGGGACGTGGCTCCCGGGAGCCCGATCACCGAGGACGACGTGCGGGTGGCGGCTCCGGAGGCGGAGGGCGAGCTCGCGGTGGGCTTCTTCGGGTCCCGGTACGAGCGGGCGACCCCGGCCGAGCGCGAGTACCTCCGGGCGATGGCGGATCTCGGGGCCAGGGCCGACGACGACGCCGACGCCGTGCCGACCGCGGCCATCGCCGACCACCTCGGCCGCAAACCCCAGTCCCTCTCCCCGGCGAGGGACGCCCTGATCAAGAAAGGGCTGGTGTACTCCGGCGAACGTGGTCGGATCGCCTTCACCGTGCCCCACTTCGGGCGGTACCTCCGCAGTCACGGCAGCGACTAGTCACGGCGGCGGCTGACGCTCGGGAATACCCGCCTCTCGCCGGGACTTAAGTTGAGCATTCAACAACGTGGCATCGAGTCACAGGTGCTCACGTGAAGCATCCGTCACGAGGGAGAGGACGCCATGACCGCCCTGCCGCCCGAACTCACCGGTACCTGGACCATCGACCCCGAGCACAGCACCGTCGGCTTCGCCGTCCGGCACGCCATGGTGGCCACGGTCCGCGGGCACTTCACCTCGTTCACCGGAGGTGGGGTCATCGACGCCGCGAACCCCGAGACCGCCTCCGCCTGGGTGGACATCGACGCGACGTCGATCTCCACCGGGAACGAGCAGCGGGACCAGCACCTGCGCAGCGTGGACTTCTTCCGCGCCGAGGAGCACCCCACGATCAGGTTCCGGAGCACCGGCCTCGAACTCGACGGCGACGGCGCGATCCTCACCGGCGACCTGACCATCGGCGGGGTGACCCACCCGCTCGACATCACCTGGGAGTTCGGCGGCATCGCCAAGGACCCCTGGGGCACGGTCAAGGCCGGGTTCGAGGGCACGACGACCGTCAGCCGCAAGGACTGGGGCCTGGAGTGGAACGCGCCCCTGGAGGCCGGCGGGGTCCTGGTCGCGGACAAGGTCAAGCTCGTCCTCGAGATCGAGGCCTCCCGGCAGGAACAGGCCTGACGATCGGCCGGGTCCCCCGCGTCTCCCCCGGTTCCGGGGTCACTCGGGCTCACGGGTCAGTCCGGTTCCCGGGTCACTCGGGTTCTCGGGTCACTCGGGGGACCCGGCCGTTCCCGCCGCCTCCAGGTCCAGCAGGTACCGCTTCGCCGTGATCCCTCCCGCGTACCCGGTGAGGGCACCCGAGGCGGCGACGACCCGGTGGCACGGCAGCACGACGCACAGCGGGTTCGCTCCGAGCGCGGCCCCGACGGCGCGGGCCGACCCGGGGCGGCCCAGGGCGACCGCCAGCCCGGAGTAGGACACCGTCGTCCCGTAACCCACCTCCCGGGTGAGGCGGTCGAGGACCAGCCGCTGGAACGGGGTGGCCAGGGTGAGATCGAGCTCGAGGCCGAAGGCACGGCGCCGCCCGGTGAGGTACTCGTCCAGCTGGCGACGGGGTGCGTCCAGCACCTCCCCGCCCCGGAGCACCCGGGGTGACACCCGCTGGGCGAGCCGGTCCAGCAGCGAGTCCGCCTCGGCGTCATCGCCGACGAAGCTGCTGGTGAGCAGGGTTCCGTCGAGCCGGGCGGCGAGGAGCAGTTGGCCGACGGGGGTGTCCTCGACGACGAAGCGGAGGTCACCTCCGTCGATCAGCGGTGGTGACACGTCGGCGCGCAGACCACGCAGGGCGGCGCGGAGCGGATCCTCTGCCGGTCCGGTCATCGGTGCTCCTCCAGGGGGCGGGCCGTGGCCCGAAGGGTCGCGAGCGCGTCGGAGACCAGCCGCCTGCTGGCGGCGGGTGTCGTCCCCAGTGCCCGGGAGATGCTGGCGTGGTCGAGATCGACGACGTACCGGAGGGTCACCGCGATGCGCTGACGCTCGGGCAGGGCCCGCACGGCGTCCCACACCGGCCCGTCCGTCGAGTCGACTCCTGGATCCGGTCCGGTGGTACCGGCGGAGGCGGGACCGGTCGGCTCCGGGACCTCCGCGACCGGCAGCGGCCTGCGGGAGCCGGCGCGATGGGCATCGACGGCGCACCGCGCCGTGACCGTCAGGAGCCAGCCCCGCAGGTTCGTCGCCGACCGCAGCGCCGGGTAGGCGGCCAGAGCCTTGGTCCAGGCCTGCTGGGCGACGTCCTCCGCGTCCCCGGAACCGCTGAGAGCGTGGGCGACTCGGGCGACGTCGCGCCAGTGCGCGTCGACGAGGCGCTGGAAGGGCGGCAGGCTCACGGACAAAGAACGCTACGGCGTCCCGGAGTGTGAGGCCGTGCTTTACGGCCGACGGGGGGCCGAGGTGGTGTGCGACACAGGGCCTTCGCCCGAAAGGATGCCCCTTCGGCTCCTCCTGGATACGCCCGAACGAGGGAATCCCCTCCTTCCGGGGTTTGGCTGATGGGCATCCCGGGTATGGAGTCAATGCGGACTACCCGCATCTGTGTCAGGGATGGCGACGCCCGGGGGGACCGGTGCGGGATGGCGCCGTTCCCCTGCGGACGGAGGGTGAGATGGCAGCGACGCGTCCGGGTTCGGAGACCTGGCCCGGCGGGGTGGTCACCCTCCGCGTGCCCCATCACCCGCGCTCCGTGAAGGACGTCCGGCACTGCCTGCGCGCATCCCTGGAGGCCCAGGGCCTCAGCGACGACATCGTCAACGACACGGAGATCGTCGTCGCCGAACTGCTCGGTAACGCCGTACGGCACGCGGCGCCGCTGTCCGGCGGTGAGGTGGAGATCTCCTGGCGGGTGCGTTCCGGGGCGGTCGAGCTCCAGGTGAAGGACGGCGGCTCCTCGGGCGCCGTCGAGCTCAGTGCGGCCGACCCGCTGTCGGTGTGGGGCCGCGGGCTGCACATCGTCTCCACCGTCTCCTGGGCGTGGGGCGTGGTGGACCTGCGCGGTGGAGAGCGCACCGTGTGGGCGTCCCTGGTCCCGTCCGACGAGCAGCACCTCGCCCACGTGTCCTGACCCCCGGACCGTCCCGCCGTCGCCGTCGTACCCCCGGACCGTCCCGCCGTCGCCGTCGTACCCCCGGCCCGTCCGCGCCGTCGCCACGCCACCCGCCGCCCCCTCGCGCCGTCGCCCGGTTAGGCTCGCGAAACGGTCCGATCCCGCCGCCGGCCCGGCCGCGCGGCCCGACGCGAAGGACGAAGCCGAGCCATGGCACGCACGAAGCGCCCCGGCGGTTCCACCGCCTCCCGGTCCCGGACGGCTCCCGCGGGCAGGCGGGGGCGTCAGGGGCAGGACGAGGACGTTCCCGTTGTCGGCCTTCGTGAACCCTGCCCGTGCGGGTCGGGCAAGCGGTACAAGGCCTGCCACGCCAGGGCGCGGCGCCAGGAGGCCACCGAGCTGGTCCTCCGGCCCTTCGAGGGGCTCGCCGGTGAGTGCGACTGGGTGGCCATGCGGGAGATCGTGCCCGCCGCGACGGCGACGGTCCGGACCCTCGCCGCCCACGGCGGGGAGGAGGTGACCGTTGCCACGGTCCTGCCCATGGCCGTCTCCGCGATGCGTCGCGACGACGGGCACGTCATGATCGGGCTGCAGACCCCGGGCGGTTCCGGCGACCCCAGCCGGGACATCGCGGTGTCCCTGCTCGAGGTGCTCTCCGGCGAACCGGACGGCACCACGGCGGTCGCGGGAGCGCCGGGCCCGGGTCCGCGGCTCCAGGACGTCGTCGAGCCGGGCTGTCCGTTCACCGTCAGGGTGCACAGCGGATTCGACTTCTGGCTGGAGGGCGCCGGGGACGCCAGCCCGGCGATCCGGGAGTCCATGGAGCGGGCGAACGCCGCGGTGGTGCCGACGGAGCGGCTGGTCTCCGTCGAGGCGGCCTACTGGTGCCGGGTGGGCGAGCGACGCCACCTGCGCTGGGTGTTCCCCGACCCGGAGGACGCGATCCTCGACGGGCTGGCACGGCTGCACGCCGCGCGTTCGACGGCGCTGGTGGACGGGTCCCGCTACATCGGGTCCTTCCGAGCCCACGGCCTGCTCGTGCCGGTCTGGGACCTCCCCGTCGCCACCGAGGTCGACGACCTCGAGGAGCCGGCGAAGGCGTTCGAGGAGCGGCTGCGCGAGGCCATGGCCGTCGACGCTCCGCTGACCGTCGACGAGCGGCGGGCCCGCTCCGGGGTGATGTCCCGCCAGCTCACCCTGCGCTGAGAGCCGTCCGTCCTCCGGCGGGTGCTCCGTGCCCGGCCCCCCGCTCAGCCCTGTCCCCCCGGCTGTCGGGCACGGAACACCCTGGTCGTCGATGGACCTCCCACCTGTCCACCGTCGAGCCCCCGGATCACGGTCGTGCCGTGACCGGACCGTCCTGTGGAGGCGCCGGCACGCTCGGGATCACGCGTCGCTCACCCCTGCCACGGGGCCGACCGGGAGCAGCGCACCGCCGCCGTCCAGGTCGCGTCCCGCAGCCCGATGGTGACCCCGTCGCCTCGCGTGCCGTCCGCCAGGACGACCCCGGCTCCCCGCCCACCCCTCGTCCCCTCCGCGAGGTGTGCGAAGCACATGGCCGTCCAGCAGAGCGACGTCCGCGGCCTCGGCCGGTCCTCCCTGCGGAGGTACCGTCCGGCGGCCGGGGAGCCGGCCTCCCGGCATCGCCCGGGCAGCCACCGCCAAGGCGGTGGTGGCGATCCGAGGCCGGATTCCGGTTCGTTCGTCGTTCACGGTGACCATCCTCCGGGACGCTGACGTCCGGATCCCGGGCGTGAGTACTCAACCCTGCTCTGGGTAGCTGCACTCAGCCGGTCTGCGTCCCGGTGCCCGGTCCGTGTCCGCGTCGCCGACCCCTGGACCCGGTCCCTGACCACGCCGCCCCCTAGGCTCGGTCCGTGACCACGCCGACCCCAGCATCCCCGTCCGGGCCGCCCCGCGGGCTCGCCGTGGTGATCCCGGCCAGGGACGAGGCGGACCGGATCGCGAGCACCGTCCGGTCCGCGCTCACCATCCCCGGCGCCGACCTCGTGGTGGTCGTCGACGACGGCTCCCGCGACGACACCATGCGCCTCGCGGCCGACGCGGGGGCACTGGTGCTCCGGCACCCCCGGAACCGGGGCAAGGGCGCCGCGATGACCAGTGGCGCCGCTCGGGTGGCCGGGCTGGAACCGGGCCGGGAGGCCGGGGCGGCACGCGCCCTGCTCTTCGTCGACGCCGACCTCGAGGAGACCGCTGCGGCCACGGCGGTGCTCGCGGAACCGGTGCTCGCCGGCGAGGTGGACATGACCATCGCCGTCCTGCCGAGGCAGCGGAGCACGGGAGGCGGGCACGGGTTCGTCGTCCGGCTGGCGCGCAAGGGGATCGTCCGGGCGACCGGCTGGACACCGACCCAGCCCCTGTCCGGCATGCGCTGCCTGACCAGGGAGGCGTTCGAGGCCGCCCTGCCGCTGGCGCACGGCTGGGGGGTCGAGGTCGGGCTGACCGTCGACCTGGTGCGCGCCGGGTACCGGGTGGTCGAGGTGCCGTGCGAGCTGCAGCACCGGGTCACCGGCACCGACTGGCGGTCCCAGCTGCACCGCGCCCGCCAGTACCGCGACGTCGCGAGGGCACTGGTGGCGCGCCGCCTGCGCCCGTCCCCGTCCCGGCAGGCGTCCCAGCTCTCCTGAGCGCGCCCACCATGCCCGACCCCACGCCGCCTCCCCCCCGTCCCCCGTTCCTCCCGCGCTTCCTGCGCCTCCCTCGACCCTTCGCCCACCGGTGGCGTTTCGGGGTCTCCAGGGCCGATGAGAGCCCCATTGGCCACCAGTCGACGTCTGAGCCGACGACGACCGACCAGTCGGTTCCCGGGGGCGCGGGCCTCGCTGGTGTGTCGGACCGCGGGACCGCGAGCGGGACGAGACGGCGGGTGGTCGGGGTCGCGGGCGGGACGAGACGGCGGGTGGTCGGGGTCGCGGGCGCCGGGTGCGCCGTCGTGTCCCTCGCGCTGCAGGCGGTGACGGCGGCCATGGGGGAGTCCGCCGCGGTGCCGGGGCTCGGGCCGGCCACCGTGCTGCCCCCTTGGGATGCCGCCGCGGGTCCCGACAGCGTGACCGTCACCGTGCTGCTCGCGGTCGCCGTGCTGTTCGGCATCGTCGCCGTCGCCCTGGGACTGGTCGCGGTGGCCTCCGGAGCCCGGCCGTCCCCGCGCCTGGTCGCCGTCGCCGGGCTGGCCGCGGTCGCGGTGCTCGTCGTCGTCCCGCCCCTCGGGTCGGCGGACCACCTGTCCTACGTCGCCTACGGGCGCATCGCCCTCGCCGGTGACGACCCGTACACCGAGGCCCCCGGTACCTGGCGCGACGGTCGGGACCCGGTCGCGGGCGCCGTCCAGCCGCCGTGGCGGGAGGAGCCCAGCGTCTACGGGCCGGTGGCGACCGCCGCTCAGGCCGCCGTGGCCGCCGTCGGCGACGGGTCGCTGCGCCGCACCGTGTGGGGACTGCAACTCCTGGTGGGCGTGTGCTTCCTCCTCACGGCCTTCGCTCTCGACCGGATCGCTCGTACCACCGGACCGGGAACACCCGGGGCCGACGAGGGAGGAGCCGACGAGGGAGGAGCCGAGGAGGGCCGAACCGGAGGGGGGCGAGCCGGGCAGGGGGACGGCGGGCCGGACCCGTCCGGGACGGCGAGAGCCCGGGTTGCGGTGCTGTGGACCGTCAACCCCCTGTTGCTCGGGCAACTCGTGCTGGGTGCTCACCTCGACGCCGTCGCGGTCGCCGTCGCGACGGTCGCTGTCGCGCTCCTCCGGCGGTCGCCGCTGGCGGCCGGTGTCCTGGTCGGTGTCGCAGCCGGGGTGAAGGCGCCGTACGCCCTCGTCGGGCTGGCCATCTGCTGGGCTCTGCGCGGGCTGCCCCGTCGGGAGGCGTTGGCGGTCGCCGGCCGAGGACTGGCCGGGGCCGCGCTGGTGCTGGTCCCGGCGCACCTGTGGTCCGGCTGGCACACCTACGACCAGGCCGGGCGGGCCAGGCGGTTCGTCTCCTTCGCGACCCCGTGGCGGTTGCTGGTCGACCGGCTCGACCCGGTGTTCGGCGCCGACGCCGTCCGGTCGGCGATCGGTCCGGCCGCAGTTCTGGTCATGGTGGGGATCGCGGTGCTGCTCTCCCGACGTCTGGCCCGGGTTACCTTCGCCGGCTCCGCTCGTGACCCCGTGCCGGCCGCCGCCGCGAGGGCATGGCTGGTGCTCGCGCTCGCCTGGGTGCTCGCCGCGCCCTACGCCCTGCCCTGGTACGACGCCATCCTCTGGGCGCCGCTGGTTCTCGCGGCCGGGACGGGGACCGCGGGCTGGGTGCTCCTCGACGCGGCGGTGTTGACCCGGCTCGGCGTGCTGGCACTGGCGTACCTGCCGGGCCGGGTGGTCAGCCTTGCCCCGGAGGTCGAGGCGGTGACCCTGGGGTTCCGTCGGGAGGTCGCTCCGTGGTTGGTCCTGGCCGCCGCGCTCACGGTGCTGGGCTGGGCTCGTCAGCGGTCGCGGGGGGCTCGTCCGCAGCCTCGGGGGTCTCGTCCGCGACCGCAGGGGTCTCCTCCATCGCCCGCACGCTGACGGCGATGAGCAGCGGGATCGCGACCGTCGCCGCGACGGCCGGGATGGCCGCACCGCTGTCGTTGAGGGCGAACCCGATGGCCATGAGCACGGCGAACGACGCCAACCCCTGCCGCAGCACCGGCGACCGGTCGTAGGCGAGCTGCAGCGGCCGCACCCCCCACGCCACGGGGCGGGCGAGGACGAAGGCGACGAACGCGATCGCGAACGGCAGCGGCAGGGCGATCGGCTTGGTGAGGATGTCGAGGTTCTGCATCGCCTTGCGCTGGATCACCGGCCACGCACCGCCGTCGAGCACGGTCTGCACGAACCGGCCGAGGTGGGTGCGGTCACCGGGGGGTCGCACCCAGTCGAGGACCGACAGGGTGACGATCACGGCGAGAGTGGCTCCGGCAATGAGCAGCGCCCGTCGCCAGGTCACCCGCACCCCGGCGACGAGCAGGGCGAGCACGGCGAAGGCGGGGATGATCGCCGGTGGGCCACCGAAGTCGCTGCCCAGCCCGGGCATGCCGTCGATCACCGTGGCGACGAGTCCGACACCGGTGACGGCCCCGACCGCCAGCAGCCGTCGTCCCCGCCGGATCAGTACGTCGGCGGCGGCGACCGCCAGCAGCAGGGTCCCGGTGGCGAAGAGGGCGAACCCCGGATTGGAGAAGCCGTAGAAGCGGCCGGCGACGACCGGTTGCACTCCCATCAGGCTGCTCAGCACCAGATGCGACCCGGTGATCACGTCCACGGCGAGGACGGCTGCGGTCACCCCTCCGACGACGCCCAGCTCGCCGAGCAGGGTCCTCCGCCACGGGCCGAGCAGGGCCAACGCGGCGATCGGCACGGTGAACAGCGCCACGGCGCCGGTGACAGCCCATCCCGGGTGCTCGGTGCGCCACCACGGCAGCAGGTTGGCGAGGAACGTCGCGGCCGGGACCGAGGCGAAGACCACGGCACCGCAGCGGAGGACGCGCAGGACGGCTCCCCGGTTCGGGGAGGCACCGCGGCGGCGCAGGGCGAGGGTCGCCAGGCCGTAGAGCAGGATCTGCCCGACGACGAAGCCATTGAAGAACCACGGGACGGCAGGGCGTACCGCCTGCGCCGCCTGGTCGAGATCACGGACCCGCTCCAGCCGGGCCGCGGCGGAACCGGGGGTGCCGGTCCTGACCGGCCGGACGACGGCCCCGACGGCAGCGTCCGGGACGGCGACGCCGAGAGCCTCCAGCAGGGTGGGCAGGAGGTCCGTGGTCTGCACCAGCCCGTCCTGGCGGGTCGAGGAGGCGCCGAGCAGCGACGACGCATAGCGGCTCCCACCCCGAGCGGACGCCGTCCCGGACGCAGATCCCGCAACGGGTGTCGGTCCCGCCCCGGACGCGGATCCCGACCCGGGAGCCGGCCCCGAGGCGAGGAGGACCTGGAGGTGGGGGTCGGATCCGGCGTCGGCGATCGAGGCCACCAGTACCGTCGCGTCCCCCGGCAGTTCGGCCAGCACCGCCCCGAGCCGTGCGTCCAGTGCCCGGAGCTGAACCGCGACCGGCGTCGCCCAGGCCCCCGTCGGTGCGTGCCTGCCGGAGTGCTGTGCCGCGGGGTCGCGGACCGCGCCGGCGTCGACGACGAGCAGGTCGGGATCGAGCGCGAGGGCTGCTCGGACGTCTCGACGCAGCGCCTCCGCGCCGGTGTCGTCGAGGGGCAGATCGGGTCCGCCTCCCGCACCGGGATAGGTCCTGGCAACGATCGCCGTCGCCGGCCGGCCGGGCCAGTCGTCGTCGCGGCTTCCGGAGGCGTCAAGGGCTTCGGTGTCGTCGAGGGGGACTGGGGTGGCGAGGGCGATGACCGCTCCAGGGCCGACGGCAACGCTGCTCCGACCGGCCCTGGCCAGGGTCGAACCGAGCAGGCCTGGTTCCGCGTCGAAGGAGGCCCGCTCGGCCTCACGGACGTAGGTGTCCCAACGCGGGACGGCCGCCTGGCCCCCCATCGCCGTGCCGTACAGCTCCGGAGCGCGGCAGGTCGGCTCGTTCGTCCCGGGCGGGGAGTCGGCGGCTCGACGACCGGCGGACACGGCGAGCCATCCGTCGACCGGGCAGGTGGCCGGGGACAGGCTGCGGACCGCGATCGAGCCGAGGGCGGCAGTGCCGAGATGGGAACGCAGGACGGGGGTGTTCTCGCCGATGTCGGCCCAGGTGAGACCACCCGTCCCGACGAGGACGACCGGCCCCGGCACGGGCCGGGCTGTGGACGCTGTGCCGACCGTCGCGGGTGCGCGTGCGGGGGCCGCTCGGTCCGCCGTGTCCACCCTCGTCGAGGCGGGAACCATCCGATCGACGGTGCCCACCCGGTCGACGGTGACCATTCCCCCCGTCGAGGCTCCCGGGGAGGAGGCGGTCATCGCGAGCACACCAGCGACGGGCAGAAGCGCCGCGAGCGACCCGAGACGTCGAATGATCGGCACCGGCCCAGGCTAGACCGGTCGGTTGTCCCGCGTGGCGGAGTCGCTACGCAAGGTGCGCTGGGGGAGACGGCGAGGGCCGGGACCGCCGGGGAGGACTCGACGCGTGTGGCGCCTGCCGGGGTTGCCGCCGGGACCGCCGGGGAGGA
>JAAYAH010000230.1 GCA_012719445.1 Actinomycetales bacterium
ACCCATCTGGTTGGTCAGGTCCGCCCCGATCGTCGCCGCGGCGGTCCCGGCGCCGACGACCACCCCCAGCCCGGTACCCAGAGCTGCGCCGACCGGCCCCAACATGCCCGCGACACCGCTGGCGGTGCCGGCCATGCGCCTACTGGTGGCGGCCTCTGCGGTTGCTTCGCCTTGGGAGGTGGCCCCGTCCGGGGTGGCCTGGGCTGCCGCCCCCGACTCCGTGCCACCCGCGCTGGAGGTGCCGCGTTGGAGGAGTCCGGACAGGCCGCCCTGGGCGGCCAGGCCGGTGCGCATCGCCGCGCCGGAGGAGGTGCCGGGGTCGACGAACGCGAGCAGCTTGAACAGCGCGAGTGGGGCGAAGGAGCCGATCAGGATCAGGAACACCCCCGGTACGGCGGTGCCGATCGCGGACTGCAGGGAGTCGGCCATCGAGAGGGCGACGTTGTTGGTGACCTGCACCCCCAACCCCAGGACCAGGACCATGATCACCGGGGTGAACGCGGCCGCGTGGAACCAGCGGAACGCCTTCCAGAACCACGCCCGCCCACCTTCCCACATCAACCCCGCCGCCGCGATCGGATTGGTCGCGGCCAGCACCACCAACGCGGCAGCCCGGGCCAGCATCACCAGCAGGTGCGTGAACGCAGCAAAGATCAGGAACACGCCCAGCACCCCGAGGACGGTGGCCACGGTGCCGTCGGTGATGTCCGCGGTGGAGAACCCGCTCCACGGCTGCCACGCCGCCAGGACCTCCACCTCGAGCAGGGCCCGCATCAACGCCTTGCTCAGGCCGGCTGCCGCCGCGAGGACGGCGACCGCGTACACGATCCAGGCCACCCACACCATCACGAACTGCCCGACCCCAAGAACGATCCGCGCGAGGGAGGCTCCGTCGCGGCGGATCGCCGCGAACCCGAGCTGGACCATCAACAGCACGAGCGCGAACGCCCCGGCGATCCAGAACGTGAACCGGTACACCCCACCCATCGGCCCGGCGGCGCTCAGGTCCGGGGTGAGGAAGAAGTCCTCCAACGTGAGCACCAGCCGCAGCAGCCACAACCCCGCGTTCCAGAACGCCAGCATCGCCGCCGTCCACCCATCCGCCACGATCGACCCGGCCGTATTCGCCAGGAACCCGAACGGGTCCAGAAGATCCGACCACTGCATCACACACCCCCGCCGCTCACTGGCCCTCGGCGGGCGACCAAGTCAGCCAACCGGCCTGCCTGGCCACGTCGGTGCCCGGCCACGTCGAGGGCGCACGAGCCGGCGGCGCGCCCGCTCCGATCACCCACCGCCCAGACCCACCACCAGCACTGGTGTCGCCGTTGTCGCCGCTGCTCGTGGTCCACTGCATGCGTTCGCAGTGCCCGTACCCGATCCGCGCCGTGGTCACGATCCGCGCCTCCACCAGGTACAGGACACACGCCAGAACCCAGTCATCCCCGTCGACACCCTTGACCTGCGCCGCCACCGGAGTCACGACAACCGTCCACTGCCTCGCATGGTGCGCGTGCGAGCCAGCAGCGGTGAGGAAGGACTGCACGTTACCCATCAGCGCCCACCCCTGAACGGCCGGTGCGTCCCGATGGGTCCAGGCGTGGTGGACGGTGCGGGTGTGCTCGATCGACATGCCCTGCAACACGGACACCGTGATGGCGGCCAGCTGCCCCACCGCCCCCTGCGGCGTTCTGGGGTACCCGGTCGCGACCCCGGCAGGACCGACCCGCCCGGCGGCAGGGATCTCAATGATTGGGGCGGGGTC
>JAAYAH010000231.1 GCA_012719445.1 Actinomycetales bacterium
CCGGCGGCTACGCCACTGGCGCGGGAGTAGACTACTGCTCCGATCCTCCAGCCGTGGTCCCAGGCGTGCCCGGCGGGTTCCGGTACGCCGGGCTCGCCCTGGAAGGCGCTGACGACGTGGTTGGGGACGGTCTCCTGGATCATGCCTGGACCCTCCGGGTGTTCCGGCGGGTCAGATCAGGGCACCGCAGGTCGTGGGTATGGCCAGGGGTTGTAGATACAGGTGATGTTCTCATCCGGGTAGACCTCCTGCGGGCTGAAGGAATTCAGCTCGGCGTTGTTGAGGGAGAGGGTCTGCTGCATCATGATCGGTGCAAGCTCACCCTCCCCGCCACAGGGTTCATGGGCGGCGAAGCCCAGCCCGTGGCCGACCTCGTGGTTGACCAGGTACTGGCGGTAGGAACCGAGGTCCCCGTCGAAGGGGGCGGCGCCGCGTACCCAGCGGGATTCGTTGATGACGACCCGGCTCTGCCCACCGAGGCGGATGTGACAGCTGGTCTCCATGGCCAGGTCCTCACCGCCGCAGATCTGTCGGGTGGTTCCCACACTGGTCAGCTGGATGCGCATGTCCGGGTGGTCCTCCGGTCCGACGTGCTCGAAGCGGAAGGCAGGGTCGTTGATCCACCCTTTGGGGTTGGCCAGGGTGGCGTCGACCATCGCTGCCAGTGCATCATCACCGCCGGAGCCGGAGGTGTCCACCCCATCCTCCACCTCGACGGTGTAGCGCACCACCTGTTCGTGGCCTTCGCCGACTGTCAGGCCTGGGGCACCGACCACCCGGTAGGTGCCCGCGCCGTGTTCGGCGTAGGGGCCCCCGGGTGGCAGCTGGTCGGGGGTGAGGTGTTGTGCCGGGTCGTCCGCCGGGTCGGGGCCGGGGCGACCCGGGGGCTCCGGGCGCCCGTCGGACTCCGAGGTGGCGTTGACTGCACCGGGGTCGCGGGAGTCCTGCTGCGTGGGTGCGCTGAACACGTCGATCAGCACCCAGACGGTGATGACGACGAGCACCGGGATGGCATAGGCACGCCACCCCAGTTCACGGGCGTGGCGAACCAGCGGGGTCACGCGGGAACCAGGACTCATGGGGTCTTTCGGTGGAACGGGGTGGATGATGGCCGGGCCCTGGGCCCCCGGGGTGTCAGGCCCCGGCGAAACCGACGAAACGCTGGGTGGTGGTTCCGAGTTCGACGTAGGCGATCTGACGGGCGCGGATGACGTAGCGCACGCCCTTGGCGTCGGTCAGCTGCAGGGTGGCGGCGTCGTTGGACAGGGCCTCGGTGACCTGGTCCGCCACCTCCTCCTGCTTGGCGTCGGTGGTGATCACGAGCTCACGCGGGGATTCTACGAATCCGATCTTGATATCCATGGCCCCCATCATAGACGGGTGCCGATAGTATCTATGTTGTGTCTGCACATACTCCGTCCAAGCCGAATTCCCCGACCTTCGCCGAACTTGGTGTGGCGGTGGAGATCTGTGAGGCGCTCGCTGCCGAGGGCATCACCCGGACCTTCGCGATTCAGGAGCTCACGCTCCCCCTGGCCCTTGACGGTACCGACCTCATCGGTCAGGCCCGTACCGGCATGGGCAAGACCCTGGGTTTCGGTGTCCCCCTTCTCGACCGGGTCTTCGACTCGGCGGATGTGGAGGAGCTCGACGGCACGCCACGCGCCCTCGTGATCGTCCCCACCCGTGAGTTGGCGGTGCAGGTCGGTGAGGATCTCAGTCGGGCCGCCGGGAAGCTCCCGGTCCGCCTGACCACCATCTACGGTGGCCGCCCCTATGAGGAGCAGATCGAGGCGCTCCGGGAGGGTATCGACGTCGTGGTCGGCACTCCGGGCCGTGTCCTCGATCTCCACCAGCGCGGCGACCTGCAGCTGGACCGGGTGGCGGTCCTCGTGCTCGATGAGGCCGACGAGATGCTCGACCTGGGCTTTCTGCCCGATATCGAGAAGCTCCTCCGAGCTCTGGAACATGAGCA
>JAAYAH010000232.1 GCA_012719445.1 Actinomycetales bacterium
CCCGCCAGCCGTTGATCGCCGAGCTGCCCGCGGTGACGTTGACGTTGGCCACGAACCCGCCCGGCCACTGACTCTGCACCGAGTAGGCCGCGGTGCACCCACCCTGCTGCTGCGACGTGGTCGTCGTGGTCGTCGTGGGCGGAGTGGTCCGGGTCGTGGTGGTCGTGGTCGGCCGGGTCGTGGACGTGGTCGTCGTGGTGGTGGTCGGCCGCGTGGTGGTCGTGGTCGTGGTCGGTCGCGTCGTGGTGGTCGTGGTCGTGGTCGGGCCGGCGGTGAGGGTGGGGGTCTGCCAGTCCCTCCACTCGGCGAGGTTGCCGGACTTCTTGCTCGAGATCCGCATCGTGCCCGAGGAACTACCCGAGTTCAGCATGAACTTCTGGATGTTCTGCTGCAGAGGTGTCCTCCACTCGGACCTGACGGCGCAGTGCGTCCCGTCCGAGACGTCGGACCAGTAGGTGATGTTGCCCCCGACCCCGAGCGCCTTGTAGACCTCGGCTCCGCCGAGCGCCGCAACACTGCCGGACTTGGCGCCCAGCCAGTCGATGTGGGGGTTGTCCATGATGAACAGCCCGCGTGGCGCGACCATGCCCACCATCTCGTGGGTGTCCACCGGCAGGTTGTTGGGGCTGCCGGTGAAGGAGCTGAACGCGTCGCCCAGCCACGGCTGCTCGCTGTAGCCGCTGCTCAGCGGCTGGGCACCGCTCTCCGTCGCGATCGAGCGGAAGGCGCCGACCCCGGCGGTACCCGACTCGATGGGCATGGTCAGGGCGATGCGCTGGTCGAACACCCCGATCACGAACGCGCCCTTGCCGTACCGCGAGCATCCCGTGACTCCGGTCCCGTCCGCTCTGAGGATGGTGCCGCCCGACTGCTCGATGACGTCGATGATCCGGCTCACGCCCCAGCTCCAGGCCATGAGGATGCCCGTGCTGCTCGTGGCGCCGTAGATGCTGTAGAACGCGCCCTGCTTGTTGTTCCGGGCCGTGCCCTCCTTGCCGACCGCCAGCGGGTCGTAGTTGATGACGGCGGCACCGGCGGATCTGATGGTGGACGTGTCGGCGCCCATCCCGCCGAGGACCACGACGGCGGGGAAGGGGCCGGTGCCGCTCGGGAGGCTGACACCCGCCGAGAAGCTGGCGCTCCTGCCGTTGTGCGACACGTTCACGGTGATGTTCGTGCTGCTGACGGTCCCGGTCACGCTCGCGGGTTTCGCCGGTTTCTCGCCGTAGACGTATCTCTCGGCCAGTTTCTTGATCTCCTCCCTTCGGCACCGCCAGTCGGAGGTGGTCGTGATGCGGGTGCCGTTCAACCGGAGGAAGGGGTCGGGAAGCCTGGAGTTGGCCGCGGTCGAGCCGGGCAGGGTCACTGGGCAGTCGGCGCCCTCGTCCTCGACACCGGCGGCGAAGGGCACGGCCGCCTCGGCGTCCGTCGCGATTCCTGCGGTCACCGTGACCGCACCGGCGACAGCGAGCGTGGCTGACACCAACAGGGCGACCGTCGAGCGGATCCGAGGGCCGGCCGGACCGGTGTTCGGGAGGGGGATGGATCGCCGTGGGCGGAGCGAGATGTTCACGGGTACTCCTTGCCTGAGCGGTGACCGGCTGACGAACCCGTCGGCCGGGTCGAGTCGCCGCGAGGGATGGGATGGGGTGGGCGACCGGGGACACCTCGACGTCGTGCCCTCCGGTGGATGGGGGCGGGAGGGAGGCGGTCAGGTGGCGGTGCAGGTGACGGTGGCTCCGGCTCCGGTGCCGGTGCCGACGAAGCCGAAGTTGGTGGTCTGTCCGGCGCCGAGGCGGCCGTTGTAGGCGGCGTTGGTGACGGTGACCGTGCCGCTGGTGCCGGAGGCGGTGCCGCTCCACATGTTCCCGATGGAGGCGCCGCTGGGCAGGGTCATGGTGACCCGCCAGCCGTTGATCGCGGAGCTGCCCGCGGTGACGTTGACGTTGGCCACGA
>JAAYAH010000233.1 GCA_012719445.1 Actinomycetales bacterium
CACCCGGGTGATTCGCGGCGTTCCTCCGGTGTCACCCGACCTGCCGGTCCCGTGACCCGACGGGCCGGTACCGCGGCGGAGGGCCGGCCGGTGGTCATGCGCCCTGCCGGGTGTTCTGTCCCCTCCGGTCACCCGTCGTCACCCCCCTCGCGGATAAGGAATCGGAACGAGGTGCCGATGTTCCCCTGACGGGCTCGAGCCGCCGGTCCCGTCGCGGCTCGCCCAGAGAACAGAGGGAGCAGGGAGGCTGCTGGTGGGACGCCCGGTGACGATCGGCGTGCTGACGCCGGTGACGGGCGGGGGGTACTTCGGGAACATCCTCTCCGGGATCGTCCGGGCCGCCGCGGCGGCGGGCGGACGGGTGCTCGCGCTGCAGACCCTGGACCCGGAACGGCACATCGGGATCGAGGTGGTCAAGTCCCGGGGAGTGGTGTACGGCGTGTCGTCGCGTGATCCTTTGTTGATCAGGCGCTGAGTGCTGTGGGGGTGGTCACCTCCGGGGGTGTGGTGGTGTCGCCGGGCAGGACGGTGAGTCGGGCGTTCTTGAGGACTTCCAGGCCGAGGTAGCGGCGGCCTTCGATCCACTCGTCGTGTTGTTCGGCCAGGACGGCACCGACCAGGCGGATGACGGCGTCGCGGTCGGGGAAGATCCCGACCACGTCGGTGCGGCGGCGGATCTCCCGGTTCAGCCGTTCCTGGGGGTTGTTGGACCACACCTGGCGCCATACCTGCTTGGGGAAGGCGGTGAAGGCCAGCAGGTCGGCCCGGGCGGCCTCGAGGTGGTCGGCCACCGCCGGGAGGGTGTCGGCCACGGCGGTGATGAGCCGGTCGAACTGGGCGTGCACGGATGAGGCGTCGATCTGGTCGTAGACGCTGTGCAGCATCGCGCGGACCCCGGGCCAGGAGGTCTTGGGACACACACTCATCAGGTTCGCCGCGTAGTGGGTGCGGCACCTCTGCCAGGCAGCCCCAGGCAGTGTGGCCCCGATCGCGCTGGTCAGCCCGGCGTGGGCGTCGGAGGTGACCAGGCGTACCCCCGACAGGCCGCGGGCAGTCAGGTCCCGGAAGAACGCCAGCCACCCCGCGCCGTCCTCGCTGGTGGTCACGTGCAGGCCGAGGATCTCCCGGTGGCCGTCGGCGTTGACGCCGGTGGCCACCAGGGCGTGCACGGCCACCACCCGGCCTGCCTCACGGACCTTCAGCACCAGGGCGTCGGCCGCGACGAAGGTGTAGGGGCCGGCGTCCAACGGCCGGGTGCGGAACGCTTCCACCGCCGCGTCCAGCTCGGCGGCCATCCGTGAGACCTGCGACCTGGACAGGTTCGTGATCCCCAAGGTCTGGACCAGCTTCTCCATCCGCCGTGTGCTGACTCCGAGCAGGTAGCTGGTGGCCACCACGGACGTCAGCGCGGCCTCGGCCCGGCGACGGCGTTGCAGCAGCCAGTCGGGGAAGTACGACCCTGAGCGCAGCTTCGGGATCTCTACCTCCAGGGTGCCGACCCGGGTATCGAAGCCCCGTGGCCGGTAGCCGTTACGGGAGTTGACCCGCTCCGGGCTGGACACCCCGTAGGGAGCCCCGCAGATCGCGTCGGCCTCGGCCGACATCACCGCGTGGATGAACGTGGACAGCATCTGCCGCAGCAGATCCGGCGAGGCAGTGTGCAGCTGCTCCTCCAACAACCGAGCAGCGTCGATACTGGACGTGGCGGTCATCGCGGTCGTCTCCTTCAAGAGTCTGTGGAAGGTCTCAAGAAGGATCACGCGATGACCGTCCTCATGTCGTGGACGCCACGCCCGTCACGGCCTGATCAGCCCGGGCCCGCCGTACACCACTCTGCGGGACGCCACTATCGAGGTGGCGCTCGACCCGGTCCCTTACCAGACCCGGACGGCGTGGGCGGTGGCGGACGGGTTCGTGGCGATCAGCACCGCCGTGGACGGGCCCTATCTCCGGAGCCTGCAGCAGGCCGGCAGGCCGGTGGTGCTGGTGAGCCACCGGGTGGACGGGCTGGCCTGCCCCTCGGTCGCGCCGGACAACCGGGGAGGGACCTCCGGCGCGGTCACCCACCTCGTCCGGCACGGGCACCGGCGCATCGGCTTCGTCGGCAACCTCGCGCAGAGCGACCTGCAGGAGCGCTACCAGGGCTACCAGGAGGCACTGCGCGCCCACGGCATCACGCCGGAGACCGAGCTGTTCTTCCCGGCGCCGGACAACCTGGTCACCGGAGGGATCGTCGCCGGCAGGGCCCTGGTCGCCGCAGGGCTCCCGGTGACGGCGGTGGTCGCCGGCACCGACGGCAACGGGATCGGCGTCCTCCGGGCCCTCCGCGAGGCGGGCAGGTCGGCCCCGGACGACCTCGCCGTGATCGGGTTCGACGACTCGGACGAGGCCACCCGCTCCGATCCCCCGCTGTCGTCCGTCAGCGTCCACGTCGACCATCTCGGCGAGCTCGCCGCCGGCCTGCTGCTGCGGGCGGTGGCCGGGGAGTCGGTACCGCCGGTCGTGCACTCCGGCTCGGCCACCCTGAAGACGCGCGGTTCGTGCGGCTGCCTGCCCGGCACGGTCCAGGAACCGGATCTCCCGGACGGCGGGACCTCCGCCCGGGAGCGGCTGGCGATCCGGCTGCGCACGGTGCTCTCCCCCGAACCCGCGCCCCCGCCGTCCGTGGAACGCCGGCTGGCCGAGGGGACCGACGCCGCGATCTCCCTCTTCGCCCACGGCGTCCGCGACGAGACCGGGCGCAGGGACCTCCGCCGGCTGGCCGGGGCGGTGCACGCCCTCGCTCCCCGCTACCAGGTGGTCCGGGACACGATGACCGTGCTGCGGGCCTACCTCGACGATCTCTCCGCGCCGCCACGACCCGGCGACTCCTCCCCGCGACTCCGCCAGGGAGGCCCCGACGGCGACCCGCCCGGCCCTGCCCACGAACCGGGCCGCCCCGCGCTCGAGGAGGCGATGCTGGAGCTCGCGCTGACGGTCGCGGCCCAGGACTCCGCCCGCAACGACCGGGTGCGCACCACCCTGTACCGGCACCTGTCCTCGCAGTACGACGTCACCGCCGCCCTGCTCGGCTCGGACGACGACCCGACGACGCTGTCCTGGCTGCAGTGGACGGACGTCCCCTTCGGCTGCCTCGCCGCAGTGCCGGACGCCGACCCGGCTCCCGCCTCCCCCGCCGTGGGTCCCGAGCCGGACGGCCCCGAGGCGGGGGACGACGCACCGCTCCCCGCCGTGGCCGACCCGGCCGAGACGCTCACCGTCGCCGGGGTCCACGGTGACGGGCTGAGCCCGTTGCTCGGGCGCCGGATACCCATCGAGGAGTTCCCGCCGCCCGAGCTCACCGACCGGCTGGACACCGCAGCCGGCGAGGTGCTCTACGTGCTGGCGGTCCGCTCCGGGACCATGCGCTGGGGGATCCTCGCCGCTCCGGGCCCCATCGACGTCTGGGCCGTGCACGACCGCGAGGTGTTCAACCACCTCGCCGCGCAGCTGTGCATCGCGCTCCGGCAGCGGTCCCAGCGGCAGGAGCTGACCGCGGCCTACCACCGGACCCGCCAACTGGCGGAGAACCTGCGGATCAGCGAGGAGCGCTACGCCCTGGCCGTCCAGGCGGCCAACGACGGCCTGTGGGACTGGGACCTCGACCGGGACACCGTCTTCTACTCCGACCGGTGGGACCGGATGCTCGGCTGCCAGGACCAGCCGCACGAACCGTCACCGAAACGGTGGCTGGACCGGGTGCACCCCGACGACCTGGACGCCCTCGAACAGGCCGTCGCCGACTGCCGCCACGGCCGGACCTCCATCCTCGAGTACGAGCACCGGCTCAGGACGGCCGACGGCACCCACCGGTGGATGCTGTGCCGGGCCCTGGTCGTCCACGGGGAGGGCGGCCGTCCCGCCCGCCTGGTCGGATCGCTCACCGACATCGACGACCGCCGCCGGCTGGAGGAACGCCTGCGCCACGGAGCGCTCTACGACGAGCTCACCGGACTGGCCAACCGCAAGCTCTTCCTGGAACGCCTCGCCGCGGTCCTCGCCGAACACCGCGCCGGAGCAACGGGACGCTTCGCCGTCCTGTTCGGAGACCTCGACGGGTTCAAGCAGGTCAACGACACCCTCGGCCACTCCGTCGGCGACCTCCTGCTCGCCACGGTCGCCACCCGGCTCACCGAGTCGGTGCGCGCCAAGGACCTGGCCGCCCGGATGGGCGGCGACGAGTTCGCCGTCCTGGTCACCGATGTCGGCGAAGCCGACCCGCACGACCTCGGCGAGGTCGCCGACCGGATCCGCGCCGCCGTGTCCCGGCCCTACCTGCTGGAGGGACACGAGGTACGGATAGGGATGAGCATCGGGATCGCCGTCAGCGACCAGGGGCACCTCGACGCCAGCGACATGCTCCGCGCCGCCGACGGCGAGATGTACCGGGAGAAGTCCAGGAGCCGCCAACCCGTCCGGTGAGCGCGGGACACGTCCCGTCCGGCCGCCGCCGGACCGGGGGACGGGCGGGGTGACGGACCGGGCGACGGGACGGGCGCCCCCCGGTCACTCCCGCCACTTGATCGAGCAGCCCATGCTGGGGACGTGCGGCTCGGGAACCGGCTCCCCCGCCAGCACCCGCTCGATCGCGTCGCGGAGGGCGGCGCCGGTGACGGGCCGGCCGTTGCCGGGGGTCGAGTCGTCGAAGGCCCCGCGGTAGGCGAGGTCACGCCGCGCGTCGTAGAGGAAGAAGTCCGGGGTGCACGCCGCCTGAAACTCCCGGCCGAGGCGCTGGTCGGTGTCCACCAGGTAGGGGAAGGTCCACCCCGCCCGTCGCACCTGCTCGGCCAGCGCCTCCGGCCGGTCCTCGGGATAGGCCTCGGCGTCGTTGGTGCAGATGCCCACGGCGGCGAGGTCCGGGTAGCGTGCGACGAGCTCACCGAGCCGGAGCTCGACGTGGCGGACGTAGGGGCAGTGGTTGCACAGGAACGCCACGAGCAGGGCTGGTGCGGCCGCGAGGTCGTCCCGCCGGAGGGTCGTCCCGGTGAGGTCGGGCAGCGCGAAGTCCGGCGCCGGGGTGCCGAGGGGAACCATGGAGGAGGGAACAGCCATGCCCGTCACCCTAGGGACCCGGTGAACGGCCGTCACCCCGGCGGACCCGGCACCGGGTCGCAGCCGCTCGCCCCGGCCCGCCCTGCGGATCCCGCCCGGACGGACGGGCGGGACGGTCGCTGGCAGTTCTGGGTCGACCGGGGCGGCACCTTCACCGACATCGTGGCCAGGAGGCCCGACGGCTGCCTGGTGACCCGGAAGCTGCTCTCGGAGAACCCGGCCCGCTACGACGACGCCGCGGTCGCCGGTATCCGGGCACTGCTCGGGCTCGCCGACGGTGACCCGTTCCCCGCCGACCGGGTCGACGCGGTGCGGATGGGCACCACGGTGGCGACCAATGCCCTGCTGGAGCGCACCGGCGAGCCGACCGTGCTCGTCGTCACCCGCGGCTTCCGCGACGCCCTGCGGATCGGCCACCAGAGCAGGCCGCGGCTGTTCGACCGGCACATCCGGCTGCCCCGGCCGCTGTACGACCGGGTGGTCGAGGTCGACGAGCGGCTCACGGCGGACGGCACCGTCCTCCGTGCCCCCGACCTCGACCGGCTCGCCGAGGAGCTGCGCCGGGCCGGGGAGGACGGGTTCACCGCGGTCGCGGTGGCCTGCCTGCACAGCCACCTCCACCCCGGGCACGAGCAGGCCGTCTGCCGACTGGCCCGTCGGCTCGGCTTCACCCAGGTCTCCGGCTCCGCCGAGACCGCGGCCATGATGCGGCTGGTCCCCCGCGGTGACACCACCGTCGTCGACGCCTACCTCTCCCCCGTGCTGCGTCGCTACGTCCGCGGCGTCCGGTCCCGGCTGCCCGGAGTCCGGCTGATGTTCATGCAGTCCAACGGCGGGCTGGTCGAGGCGGGCGGGTTCCGGGGCAAGGACGCCGTGCTGTCCGGACCGGCCGGCGGGATCGCGGGCATGGCGCACCTGGCCGCACGGGCCGGGTTCACCCGGGCGATCGGTTTCGACATGGGCGGGACCTCGACCGACGTGTCGCACTTCGCCGGGGAGTACGAGCGGGTCTTCGACACCGAGGTCGCCGGGGTCCGGCTGTGCTCGCCGATGCTGGAGATCCACACCGTCGCGGCCGGTGGCGGTTCGGTGCTGCGCTTCGACGACGGCCGCTACCAGGTCGGCCCCGCCTCGGCCGGAGCGGTGCCGGGCCCGGCGTGCTACCGGGGCGGCGGGCCGCTCACGGTCACCGACGCCAACGTGGTGCTCGGCCGGATCCGGCCCGAGCACTTCCCGCCGACCTTCGGGCCGGACGGCGACCAGCCGCTGGACGTCGAGACCCCACGGAGGCTCTTCGCCGGGCTCGCGGCCCGGATCTCCGCCGAGACGGGGACGGTGCCGGCCGCCGAGCTCACCCCGGAGCGGGTCGCGGAGGGATTCCTCCGGGTGGCCGTCGCCAACATGGCCACCGCGGTGAAGCGGATCTCCGTCCAGAGGGGGCACGACGTCACCCGCTACGCGCTGGTGACGTTCGGCGGGGCCGGCGGCCAGCACGCCTGCGCGGTCGCCGACGCGCTGGGCATGCGCACCGTGCTGGTGCCGCCGATGGCCGGGGTGCTCTCCGCGCTGGGGATCGGCCTCGCGGACGTCGTCGCCATCCGGCAGCGGTCGGTCGAGACCGTGCTCGACGCCGCCGCGACGACCGCCCTGACCCGGGCCGCGGACGCCGCCGAGGAGTCGGCGCGCGCCGAGCTGGTCGACGAGGGGGTCCCGGCCGGGCGGATCCGGACCGTGCGCCGGGTGCGGGTGCGGTACCAGGGCACCGACACCGCGCACCCGGTCGAGCTGGGTTCCGTCGCCACCATGACGGCGGCCTTCGAGGCGGTCCACCGGCGCCTGTACTCCTTCACCATGGATCGGCCGCTGATCGCGGAGTCGGTCGTGGTCGAGGCCGTGGCCGCCGCGGATCCTCCCGACCTGACGGCTCCCCTGACCACCGGCACCCCACCGCCGGCGGCCGCGCGGTCCACCCCGTCGTCGGTCTCACCGTCGGTCTCACCGTCGGTCTCACCGCCGGCCTCGACGACGACCGCACCGCCCGGCGCGACGGCGACCGCGCGGCTGCACTGCGCCGGCGCCTGGCGCGACGTCCCGCTGCACCGAAGGGCCGACCTGCGACCGGGGACGGCCGTCGACGGGCCTGCGATCGTCGTCGAACCGGACTCGACCACCGTCGTCGACCCCGGGTGGCGGGCCGAGGCGACGCCGGAGGGGCAGCTCCTCGTCCGGCGGCCGACGCCGCGGGAGGGGGACACCGCAACGACCGCCGTCGACCCGGTCCTGCTGGAGGTCTTCAGCAACCTCTTCATGTCCATCGCGGAGCAGATGGGGGCCCGGCTGGAGTCGACGGCCCAGTCGGTGAACATCCGGGAGCGCCGCGACTTCTCCTGCGCGCTGTTCGACCCCGACGGCAACCTCGTCGCCAACGCCCCGCACATCCCGGTCCACCTCGGGTCCATGGGTGCCACGGTCCGGGAGGTCCTCCGGCGCCGCGGCGGGAGCCTCCGTCCCGGCGACGTCGTCGCCGTCAACGATCCTTACCACGGCGGGACCCACCTGCCCGACGTCACCGTGGTCACCCCTGTCTTCGCCGGGGACGTCACCACAGGGGACGACGCGGGGGACGTCGCCGGTGGCGCCGACCTGGACGGGACCGACCGGGACCGGTCCCGGCTCCTGTTCCTCGTCGCGACCAGGGGCCACCACGCGGAGATCGGCGGTGTCACCCCGGGGTCCATGCCGGCCGGGAGCACGTCCGTGCACGAGGAGGGGGTGCTGTTCGACGACTGGCTGCTGCTGGAGCGCGGGCGCTTCCGGGAGGCGGAGACCCTGCGGCTGCTCACCGCGCCGCCGCACCCGTCGCGCGACCCGTCGACCAACCTCGCCGACCTGCGCGCCCAGGTCGCGGCGAACGCCAAGGGGGTCGAGGAGATCGCGGCGATGATCGGGCAGTACGGGGTCGACGTCGTGCAGGCCTACCTGCGGCACGTCCAGGACAACGCGGAGGAGGCGGTGCGGCGCGCCGTCGAGCGGCTCGTCGACGGGGAGTTCCGCTATCGGACGGACACCGGAGCGGTCATCGCGGTGCAGGTCACCGTCGACCGCGCGGCCCGCACCGCCACCATCGACTTCACCGGGACCTCGGCGCAGCTTGACGGCAACCTCAACGCGCCGTCCGCCGTGGTCACGGCCGCCGTCCTGTACGTGTTCCGCACCCTGGTCCCCGACGACATCCCGCTCAACGACGGGTGCCTGCGCCCGCTGCGGCTCGTGATCCCCGAGCCGTCGATGCTCGCCCCCGCGTACCCGGCAGCCGTCGTCGCGGGCAACGTCGAGACGTCGCAGGCGATCGTCGGTGCCCTCTACGGCGCCCTCGGCGTCCAGGCGGAGGGCTCGGGCACGATGAACAACGTCAGCTTCGGCAACGACCGGTTCCAGTACTACGAGACGGTGGCCTCCGGCTCCGGAGCCGGAGAGGGGTTCGACGGCACGTCCGCGGTGCAGACCCACATGACCAACTCCCGGCTGACCGACCCGGAGGTGCTGGAGTCACGGTTCCCGGTGCTGGTGGAGGAGTTCTCGGTGCGCCGCGACAGCGGGGGGTCCGGGCGGTGGCGCGGCGGGGACGGGACCGTGCGCCGGATCCGGTTCCTCGACACGATGACCGTGAGCACGCTGTCGAGCCACCGCCGGGTGCCGCCGTACGGCCTGCGCGGCGGCTCGCCAGGGGCGCCGGGCGCCAACCGGGTCGCCCGGGCGGACGCCGGCGTCGAGGACCTGGGCGGGTGCGGCTCGACCGTCGTGCACCCCGGTGACGTGCTGGTCGTGGAGACCCCTGGCGGCGGAGGCTACGGCCGACCGGTTCCCCCGACCTCGCGGAGCCTCCCGGTCCCGACGTCGAAGACGAACCCCCTGACGGCGTCCCGGTGCGGGAGGAAGGGGCTCGCCGCGATCCGGGCGACGGACTGACGCACGTCCTCGTCGAGGTCGGTGAAGGACTCCGCGGCCCACGGGGGCTTGAGCCCGGTCTCGTCCTGGACGGTCCGCCGGAACGTGTCGTCGGTGAAGGTGAGCATCCCGCAGTCGGTGTGGTGGATCAGAACGATCTCGTCGGTGCCGAGCAGGCGCTGGCTGATCGCCAGGGAGCGGATCACGTCGTCGGTGACGACGCCCCCGGCGTTGCGGATGACGTGGGCCTCCCCGGTGCCGAGGCCGAGCAGGGCGTAGACGTCGAGCCGGGCGTCCATGCACGCGACGACCGCGAGACGACGCGACGGCTGCATCGACAGGGAACCGGCGAAGTTCCGGGCGTACCGCTCGTTGTCGGCCAGACACTCGTCGGTCACGCTCACGATGTCCTCCAGGACGACGGGCGGATCGCGCGGACGATCCGGACGGTCCGGTGCTGCCGGGGCTTCCGGTGTTGCCGGGTTTCAGTGTTCCCCGGCTGCCCGGATGCGACCACCCGAGCCGCCACCGGGGACGGCCCGAGGGACGTCGACCGAGCGCGACCCCCGGGAAGGTCTCCCAGGGATCTGCTGCGGACCGGTACCTGTCGGACCCGGGTGGAATGATCCGATCAGGCGCGGGGGCGCCGGTTCTCCGGGAGGTGGGGCGTGGGATCGGTGGGTTCGGCCATGGTCCGTCGCCAGCTCGGGCGGCGGCTCCGGCGGCTCCGGGAGGAGGCCGGCAGGACGGTCGCCGACGTCGCCGCCAGCCGGATCGCCTCGCCGGCCAAGGTCTGGCGCATCGAGGGCGGGCACTCCCCCGTCGGCGTCGGCGACACCAGAGCCCTGTGCTGGCTGTACGGGGCCGACGAGGAGACCACCGAGGTGCTGGTCGCCATGGCACTCGGCACCCGGCGCCCCGGCTGGACCGAGCGCTCGGTGAGCGGGGTCCCGCCGCGGTCCGTGCTGCTGCCCGGCCTCGAGTCCCTCGCCGACCGACTGCTCGTCTACGAGCCGGAGGTGGTCTTCGCCCCCTTCCAGACCGTCCCCTACCTGCGGGCGCTGGTCACCGCCTCGCTGTCCCGGCACCCGGCCGAGGTGGTGGACCGTCTCGTCGAGCTCAGGCGGCAGCGGCGACGGGCCGTGCTCGACCGCCTTCCTCCCCCGCGGTGCTCGGTGGTCATGACGCCGGGAACGCTGGCCCGGCAGGTCGGCGGGCCCGAGGTGATGGCGGAGCAGGTCACCCGGCTGCGGGAGCTGAGCCGGCGGGACCACCTCGACCTGCGGGTGCTGCCGTGGGCCGCCGGGGCCCATCCGGCCATGCTCGGCGGGTTCTCACTGCTGCACTTCCCCGACCCGAACGACCCCTCGGTGGTGTACCTGGAGCGGCGCGGGACGGCCGACTACCGCGACGACCCGGACGAGGTGCGGTACCACCAGGAGGTCTTCGACGCGGTCCTGGTCCGCACCGTCCCGCTCGAAGAGCATCTCGCCGAGACGGCGTGGGCTACGGTCCCGCGCTGAGCTGTCAGCCGGCCGTCGCCCCGAGCCGCACCCGGAGATCCGCGACGACGTCCAGCAGGTGCGCCACCTCGGTCGCCGTGGGGGTCAGCTCGTAGGCATGGTGGTGGCAGGCACCGGAGAGGGTCGCCCAGGCCCACGCGGCGTCGGCACCGTCCACGGGCCCGGCGCAGACCCGGAGGCAGACGAGCTGGACCCGCATGCTGGCCCCCGGCACGGCGAACCCCCGCCGGGCGAGGTGACCGGCGACCGACGCCTCCAGGGCGCTGCGCGCCAGCAGGGCCGCGGCCCGGGTGGCGCGGCCGGGGGGAAGGGAGAGCTCACCGTCGAGAGCCGTCCGGGCCGCGGCCAGCAGGACTCCCGCCCGGTCACCGGTCACGGTCGTCACCGAGGTCACGGAGCAGCCGCGCGACGTCCCGGATCGCGGCGCGGGGGTCGCAGCGCAGGCCGTCGTGGGGGGCCGCGGCGCACACGCCGAGGGCAGCCTGTCGGCGGGGGTCCGCCGCCAGCCACACATCCAGCCGGGTCCCGGTCCCCGCCCGAACCGCCAGCGCCAGCTTGGCCCTGGTACCCACGGCCGCGGCCCAGGCGCGCTCCACGACGGTCCGCGGGGTCCCCTCCCGCAGCCGGTGGCCGAAGTAGGTGTCCCGGCACCTGGCCTCGACGCTCATCCGGCACAGCTCGGGGACGACCCGGAGCCGGACGTGGTCGGGGACCGCCCGGTCACCCGCGACGGCCCTGGCATCGTCGAGGTAGCGACCCGCGGGGTCGGAGACGTCCCCGACCGTCACCACGGAGTTGCGGTCCCGGGTGATCTCGACGAGACGGGCGGGGAGGTCCAGCCGGCGCACCGCGTCCGGCAGTCGGTCGTCGTGGGTGAACACGATCACCTGGCGTCCGGTCGCGACCTCGGCGAGGACCCGGGCCAGCCCGTCGACCTTCGCCGGGTCCATGGCCTGCACCGGGTCGTCGACGACGACGAACCCGAACGGGCTGGCCGGAGCCGATGCCTTGGGCAGGAACAGGGCCAGGGCCAGGGCGTGCAGCTCGCCCTGGCTCATCACCCCGAGGGCCCCGGCGGCGACACCGTCGACCGACGCGGTCAGCACCACCCGCCGGCGGGTGGTGACACCGGCGAGGGTGACCTCGCCGAGGTCGACGTTGCTCTCCTGGCGCAGCAGCGCCCAGATCCGCCGCGCCCGCTCGGCGAGCGGGCGGATCCGCTCGTTGCGCAGCTCGTCGGCGTTGGCCCTCAACCACGTCGCCCCGGCCGTGACGGCCGCCAGCCGCGCCGCCCGTCTGCGGGCCCGCTCGGCGTGCACCAGCCACTCGGCGACCCGGACGGCGACCGGCTGCCAGGCGTCCTCCCGCCGACGCAGCTCGGCCCGGGCGGAGGCCGACGCCGAGGCGAGCCGCTCGCCCAGCCGGTCGACGGCCGCGTCACCGTCACGGGCGAGGGCCTCCGGCTCCTCGGCGAGGGCTGCCAGCTCCCGCCACGCGACCTCGGCCGCCGCGGCTCCGGGCACGGCTGCCCTCGCGGCGTCCACGAGCACGGCTGGCGGCTGCGGCACCAGCGACGTGAGCTCCCGCTCCACCGCCCGCAGCTCCCGGCAGGCCTCGCCCAGGGCCGTTCCGGCCTTCCGGCCCCGCTCCAGCTCCGCGGCGGCCTCGGCCGCCCAGCCGGCGTCCAGCACGCCCCGCCCGCACACCGGGCAGGGACCGTCACCGCGTTCCCGGTGCAGGTGCAGTGCCGCGGCGAGCAGTTCGGTGGTGCGGGTCCCCACGGTGCCGAGGTCGGCCCGGAGACCGGCCACCGTCGCCGCGAGCGACCGCCACCGGGCTCGGGCCTCGTCGAGGGCGGCGGTGTCCGGACCGGTCAGGACGGCGAGCGCCCTCAGCCTGGAGTGCTCACCGTCGTCGCCCGGCCCGGTCCCGGTGACGAGGTCCCGGACCGCGTCCAGGTCGGGCCGGAGCCGGGAGACCTGGGCCAGCATCGTCTCCGCCCGCTCGTCCGCCGTGGCCGACAGCACCGACCGGAGCTCCCTCGCGAGCCGGGCCGCAGCCTCCTTCGGCGCGGCCAGCTCCCGCCGGGCCCCGGCCAACCGGCACCGGGCGTCCTCGAGCCGTTCCAGGCCGAGGACCGACGCCAGGGCTTCGTAGAGCTTGCTGGGTTCGGCGAACAGGGCGCCGAGCTCGTCGTAGGACAGGAAGGGCCGGAACAGCTCCAGCTCCCTCGTCCAGCCGAGAGCCTCGAGCCCAGGAACGGACCCGGCTCCCGGCCGCTGCACCCACGACGTCATCGCGTCGAGCTCCGCACCGGCGGGCCAGCGTGCCCCGACCACGGTGCGACCGCTGCCCTCCTCCGCCAGCTCCACCACGATCGTGGTCGGGTCGGGACGGTGCAGGTTGCGCCACGACTCGGTCCACACGCCCCTGCGGGTGCGCCACCGGTAGCTGCCGCGGGTCATGGCGACCTCCAGCGCCTCGGCGAAGCTCGACTTCCCGCACCCGTTCCGGCCCGCGACGATCACCAGCCCCGGCCCGGGGGTCAGCGAGAGCCGTGCCCGCGGCCCGACGCCGCGGAACCCCTCGACGGTCACCGAGGACAGGTAGGCCCGGGTCGGCTCGCCCTGTCCCCGTGCCGGCCCCGGTCCCGACCCTGATCCCGGCGTCGTCCCGTCCGGATCGGCGGAGGACCGGGGGTCCAGCGCCCGCGCGAGGTCGTCCTCCCCCTCCAGCGCCGCCAGGATCACCTGCCGTGCTTCGGGGGTGAGCGAGGGATCGGCCGACGCCCGGTGCAGGACCGTCGTCACCAGGTCCGAGCTCACCGCGGTCCCCCGATCTCAGCAGGCCCCGCTCCGGATGGGGGCCGGCGCCGCCGTCCTTCACGCCGGCAGAGACGGTAGACCGGTTCGACGCCGTCCCGCGCGGGTTCGGCGGTCACCGTGACCGAGCCTTCACCCGGAACGGGCCGCCGTGTCGCCGGCGGGGTGCGCGTCACCGATCTCGCTAGAGTCGCCAGTCGTGCGGGTTGTGGTGACGGGCGCGGCGGGCTTCATCGGCAGCCACGTCGCGGAGGCGGCGGCGCGGCAGGGACACGAGGTCGTGGCCGTCGACGCCCCCGCGCGCTCGCTCTCGCCCGCGACCGCCGCCGAGACCTGGGCGACGCTGTGGTCCCGTCCGGGGATCACCCGCGTCGAGGCCGACCTGGCCGCCGTTCCCCAGGAGGTCCTCGGTGATCTACTCGCCGGTGCCGACGCCGTGGTGCATCTCGCGGGCCGCCCGGGGGTGCGCACGTCCTGGGGCAGGGGCGAGCGGGCGGTCCGGCGGGACAACGTGCTCGCCACCCGGCGGCTGCTGGCGTCGGCCCGGTCGGCGCGCAGGTCACCTCCCCGGGTGGTGGTGGCGTCCAGCTCCTCCGTGTACGGGTCGGCGACCGGTCCCTGTCACGAGGACCAGCCGGTGCACCCGGAGAGCCCCTACGCCCGCAGCAAGGTCGAGGTGGAACGGCTCGCCATCGCCGCGGCAGGCGACGGGGTCCCCACCGTCGTGCTCCGCCTCTTCTCGGTGTACGGCCCGCGTCAGCGCCCTGACATGGCCTTCCACCGGTTCGTCGAGGCGGTCCTCGACCACCGCCCGGTCCCGGTCCTCGGCGACGGCAGCCAGCGCCGGGCCTTCACCGAGGTCGCCGACGTCGTGCGGGCGACGCTGCTCGCGACCACAACGGCCCTCCCGCCCGGGATCGTGATCAACATCGGCCATCCCGAGTCGGTGTCCCTGGGGCACGCGCTGTCCCGGATCGAACGGCTCACGGGCCGGCCGGTCGCGGTGGAACGGGCTGACGCGGCCCGCGGCGACGTCCGCCGCACCTGGGCCGCGACCGCCAGGGCGGCGGACCTGCTCGGCTGGGAGGCCGGCACCTCCCTCGACGCCGGGCTGGCCGGCCAGCTCGCCTGGCACCTCGGCCGGCGCCAGGCGCGAGCGGCGGGGTCGGGACCGGGCATCGACCCGGTGCCCGCGGCGACGCTGCCACCGGGTGCGGCCGCGCGGGACCAGGAGCTCTGCCGTGACCGGTGATCCCGGCGGATGGGCCCACCGCGCGGCCTACGTCGCCTTCGACCGGTTCCCCTCGACCAAGGGCGCGGCGGTCCACATCCGGCACATGGCCGGTGAGCTGTTCGCCCGCCACGGCGGGGGGCTGCTGTGCGTCCTCGGTGGCGGCGGCCTGCCCCGCTACCAGCGCGAGGACGGGGTGGAGTGCGCCCGGTTCGAGCTCGCCGTCCCCAACCTCCTGGACCGGGCGGAGGCGTTCTCGCACTGGGTCGCCGCTCACCTCGCGCCCCACCTGGGCACCCTGGAGCTGTGTCACGTCCGTGACCCGTGGAGCGCGCTGCCGGTGCTCGCGGCACCGTCGCCCGCCGGGGCGGCGGAGACCGGGGGGCCGGACTCCCGCCTCCCCCGGGGTCGCCGGCTGGTCTTCGAGGTGAACGGGCTGCCGTCGATCGAGCTGCCGCACACCTGGCCCCTCGTCGCGCCGTCGACCCTGGACAAGCTGCGCGCGCTCGAACGGCGCTGTCTCCTGGCGGCGGACGCGGTGGTGGTTCCCTCCGCGGTCATCGCCGCAGCCGTCACCGCGCGGGGCGCGCCGCCCGAGCGGGTGTACCTCGTCCCCAACGGCGCCGACCTGCCCGCCGCCGCACCGCCGCCTCCCGCGGGTGCCCCGGCGCGCTACCTCGCCTACGTCGGCGCCCTCCAGCCATGGCAGGGGCTCGACGTGCTGCTGCACGCCCTCGCCAGGCTCGCCGACCTCGACGACCTGCACCTCGTCGTCTGCTCCTCCGTGCCCGAGTCCCGCTCCCGTTCTCTCCGGCGGCTGGCCGGGCGGCTCGGGGTGGCCGAACGGGTGCAGTGGCACTTCACGGTGCCCCACCACGAGGTCGCGGCCTGGCTGGCCAACGCCCGGCTCGCCGTCGCCCCCCTCACCGGGTGTGCCCGCAACCTCGACCAGGGTTGCAGCCCGCTGAAGATCTGGGAGGCGATGGCCGCAGGGGTGCCCGTGGTGGCCTCCGACCTGCCCGCGGTGCGGGAGCTGGTGACCGACGGCGAGCACGGGCTGCTCGTCCACCCCGACCGTCCCGCCGAGCTGGCCCGGGCGGTCCGGGTGCTGCTGGAGTACCCGGAGGCGGCCGCGGCGATGGGCGAGCGGGCCCGGCGCCGGATCGCCGAGGGGTACACCTGGGCGCACGCCCGCTCCCGGCTGGCGGAGGTCTACGACAGGGTGACCGCCGCCCCGCCACGCCCCGTGTCGGGTTCACCGGCAGACGCACCGGCCGTTGGTACGGTGCGTTGATGTTCTGGAAGAAGACCCGTGCGGCCATCGCGCGGTTCCATCCCCTGCACCAGACCCTGGTCTGGCAGCACACCCTGGCGGCGTCCATGCCCGTCGACGACTGGGCGCAGCTGGTGCACAGCCTCTCCGGGCACGAGACGGTGGTCCGCCGCAGGAGGTGGGCGCTGCCGCCGCGGGTCATGGGCGTCCTGGTGCCGTTGGTCCAGACGCTCGGGGAGGACGTCGCGCCGGGCGGCCCGCTGACGGTCGAGGCCGACCTGCGCGGCGAGAACCCCCCGGAGAAGGCGGGCCAGCACTACCAGCTGCCTGCCCACGGCCGGATCCGGAAGCTGACCGAGTGGTTCGTGGTCGACCCCTGGCTGCGGATCGGGGCCGAGTTGGACGACGGCAGCCGGCTCGAGGTGAGGGTCGTCGACCGGATCAGGCACCGGAAGATCCACAAGATCGGGGCCAGCGGCAAGCGCAAGGTCGCCCACAAGACCCGCCGCACCCAGGTGCTGCGGTGCCGCCGGGTGCTGCCGCGCGGGGTCGCCGGCACCCGTCCCACCCAGCCCCCGCCGGCCTGGATCCGGGTCGCGGTCAAGGACGGCAGGCGGAGGACGATCACCGCGACGGTGAAGTCCGACCGCATCCCGCAGGGCGGGGACCAGGTCGACCTGATCCTCACCACCCTCGTCGAGCTCTTCCGGTGGACCCCACCGACGACCGCCAGGAGGATCGGGTGACCACCTGCACCGTGACCAGGGGCTTCTTCGTGCTCCGGCACTGCGGTGTCCTCGCCGTCACCGGGTGCACCACCTGCGGGCGGCCGTTGTGCGCCGCCCACGTGGCGGATGCGGGCATGTGCCCGGAGTGCGCCGTCGCCGCCGGGTACGGCACGCACCCGTCCCGGACCCCGATCACCACCGCCGCGCACCGGCGCCGCGCCTTCTACAGCGGCAGTTCCCACCACTACCAGGACACCACCTGGTACTCCTCGTTCGACGACTACGACCGGGAGGCGTTCCGCCCCGACAGCGCCGCGGATCCCGACTACGGGGTCGACGAGGACTCCGGCCTGGTCGACAGCTGACCCGCGGCACCGGACGGCACCGTGCGGATCCTGTGGGTCACCGAGAACTACCCGCCCGACCGTGGCGGGATGGCGCAGTCCTGCGACCGGATCGTCCGGGGCCTGCGCGGGGCCGGGGCGACCGTCGACGTGGCCCACCTCAGCCGCCGCGCCAAGCCACCTGGAGCCGGTCGTCGCGGGTCCGAGTACCTGCGTCACGACCTCCATGCCGCGGGCGCGCACCCGGGCGCGGGCCGGGGGCGACCCGGCGAGCCGGGCGGGCGGCTGCACACCGTCGCCCTCGCCGACGGACCCGAGCACGCCCTGCGGGCGCTGTGGACCACGCTGGAGCGGGATGCCTCCGGGTACAGCCACGTGGTGGCCTTCGGCGGGACCTACCCGTTGCTGGCCGCCCCGGTCTACTCCGCCTGGTCCGGGGCACCCCTTGTCACCCTGCTGCGCGGCAACGACCTCGACACCGGGGTGTTCTCGCTGCGCCGCCAGCCGGTGGTCCTGGAGGCCCTGCGGTCCTCGGCCGAGGTCTGCGTCGTCGCCGGTCCCTCCGCCCGGCTGGTCTCGGGGCTCGCGCCGGGGACCGCGGTGACCTGGGTGCCCAACGGGATCGACCTCGACGCCTGGCGGGTCCTGCCCTCGGAACGGCAGCGTGCCGCCCGGTGGCGCGCCGGGGAGGTTGCGGCCGGACGGCGCACCGTCGGGTTGATCGGCCACCTCAAGGAGAAGAAGGGTGTGCGCCTGTTCCTGGACGCCCTGATCGCCTCCGGTCACGCCGACCGCTTCCACCTCCTGCTCGCCGGTGAGCTCGGGGAGGACGTCGCGGCCTGGCTCGACGCCAACGCGGGAGCCGTCCCGCACACACGGCTGCCGTTCATGGACCGCTACGACCTGCCCTGGGTGTACGCCGCCAGCGACCTGGTGGCGCTGCCGTCCTTCTACGACGGGATGCCGAACGTCGCGCTGGAGGCCGCGGGACTCGGCGTCCCCCTCCTCGCCTCCGACGCCGGCGGCCTGGCGGATCTCGTGGACACCGAGATCGGTTTCCCGTTCCCGGCAGGAGACCTGCACGCCTGCCGGGCGGCCGTGCACGACGCCGCGACGGTGCCCGACGACGAACTGGTGGCCCGGGGCGCGGCGGGGCGGGAGCGGATCCGGCGCCGCTTCAGCCCCGAGGCCGAGACCGAGGGCTACCTGCGGGTGCTCCGGCGGGTGACCTCCGACACCGGCCGATGATCGTCTGCTACGCCGAGGGCGGCGGGCTGGGGCACCTGACCCGGGTGGCCGCCTACCTCGCCACGGTGTACCCCGGCCGGCCCGCGACCGTCCTCAGCAGCTCGCCGCACGCCCTCGACCCCAGGGCGACCGGGGGGCATCCGGTGCTCACGCCACCCGCGGGACTCCCGGTGCGGGACCTGACCGGGTGGCTGGGAGCCACCCTGGCCGCGCTGCACCCGTCCGAGCTGGTCGTCGACGCCTTCCCCCGGGGTCTGCGCGGTGAGCTGACCGCGGCCGTCGCGCCTCGGGGCACCCGGGTCACCCATCTGGCCCGGCTGCTGCGCTGGGACGCCTACCGGGCGGCGACGGCGGCGGTGGGGGCTGCGGCGGAGCGCACGGCCGGGGATCGGGGGGTTGCCGGTGTCCCGCTGCACTTCGACCGCACCTGGTGCCTGGAACCGCTCCACCCCGAGCACCGTGCCTGGTTGGCGGAGGTCTCGGCGGAGCTCTCCCCGCTGGAACTGGTCGACCCGGCCCCCGTGCGGTCACCCGACCCGGAGGGGGTCGCGACCGGCGCCTGGCTCGTGGTGCACGGCGGGCCGCCGGTCGAGGTCGCCGAGCTGCTCCGGTACGCCAGGGACACCGCCCGGCTGGAGGGGGTGCGCCCCCGGGTCGTGCTCGTCTCCGGCTGCGCCCCGGAGGAGCTGCCCCCCGAGCTGCTCACCGGGGTCACCCTGCTGACGGCCCACCCGGCCTGGCCGCTGTTCGCCCGCGCCGGCCGGCTGGTCACCGCCGCCGGGTTCAACGCGGTGCGACAGGCGGCGCCGTGGCGGGAGCGGCACCGGATGCTCCCCTTCCCGCGTCGGTTCGACGACCAGTTCACCCGGGCCCGCGACGCCCGCCGGTGGACACCTGCCGTCCGCACTGGAGACGGCCCGCCGATGTGCCGATGACCTGGTGGTGTCCGATCGCGGCAGACTGGTGGAGTCCGGTCGCGGCAGGTGGTGGGACTCCGACCCCCGGCACCGGATCATGGTCACCACCCTGCTGCTGTGCAGCCTGCTGTGCCTCGGTTCGCTGCTGATCCCGGGATATGTCCGCCCGGGTGGGACGTACGCCGCGTTCCTCACCGTCACGGTGCTCATGATCTGTGTGACGATCGTCATGAGCCTGCTCCGTGAGCAGCCGCCGGTCGTGTACGCCGTCATGGTCTACGGCTCGGACGCCGCCGCTGTCACCGCCCTGACCAGCCTCTCCGACAGCCAGGGCGCGCGGGTCGGCTCCCTGCTGCTGGTGCTTCCGACGATCTTCTCGGCGATCTTCCTCTCCCTGACGAGCCTCCTGGTGCAGACCCTGCTCATGGTGCTGGGGAACACCGTCCTGATGTGGTCCGGCGGTGACAGGGGACCGGTCCTGGCGCTCCATCTGGCCTTCGCCGTCATCTCCTCGCTGGTGCCCGCGGCATCCATCCGCCTGGTCCAGGGGCAGCGGAACGCCGCGCTGCGTCGCGAGCGTCAGGCCGCGGTGACGGACCCGCTGACCGGCCTGGTGAACCGGCGCGGTCTGACGGAGCGGATCGAGCGGCTCCTGGCCGCCGCCGAGGACGCCGCCCCCCCGTTCGGCCTGCTGCTCGTCGACCTCGACCGGTTCAGGGAGGTCAACGACACCCTCGGACATGTCTCCGGCGACCGGCTGCTGTCCGAGATCGGGTCCCGGCTGTCCGGGGCGCTCTCCGAGGTGGACACGATCGCCCGGCTGGGCGGTGACGAGTTCGCCGTCCTGCTGCCCGCCGTCGGAGACCTCGACACCGCCGTCGCGACGGCTGGCGACCTTCACGACGCACTGGCCCGGCCGTTCCTCCTCGACGGCGTCGAGGTGGACGTCGAGGTCAGTATCGGAGTCGTGGTCTCCGGTGCGCACGGGACGGACGCGACCCTGCTGATGCGGCGCGCGGACATCGCCGTGTACGTGGCGAAGGAGCGGCACGTCGGCATCCTCGGCTACAGCCCGGAGATCGACGGGTACTCGCCCGAGCGGCTGGCCCTGCTCGGGCAGCTCCGGCGCGCCCTCGACCGGCGTGAGCTCGTGCTGCACTACCAGCCCAAGGTCAGCCTCGACACCGGCGAGGTCGTCGGCGTGGAGGCGCTGGTCCGCTGGTGCCACCCCGAACGGGGCCTGGTGCCGCCGGACGAGTTCATCCCGCTCGCGGAGAACACCGGGCTCATCGGGCCGCTGACCCGGTACGTCCTCGACGCCGCGCTCGCCCAGGCCGACGCCTTCGCCACCGCGGGCTGCCCGGTCCCGGTCGCGGTCAACCTCTCCCCCCGCAACCTGACGGAACAGGAGCTGTGCCCCCAGATCGCCGCGCTGCTGGACAAGCACGGCGTCCCGGCCGACCGCCTGGAGCTCGAGATCACCGAGTCGACCGTCATGACGGAACCGCTGCGGGCACGTCGTCTGCTCACCGAACTCAACGAGCTGGGCATCCGGACGGCCATGGACGACTTCGGCGCCGGTCACACCAGCCTGGCCCAGCTCAGGACCCTACCCATGTCCCAGCTGAAGATCGACCGCTCCTTCGTCATCACCATGGACACCAACCCGGAGAACGCCCTGATCATCCGAAGCATGATCGACCTCGGGCACAGCCTGGGCTTCACCGTCGTCGCGGAGGGCGTGGAGACCCAGCGGTCCATGACCACCCTGTCGAGCTACGGCTGCGACATCGCACAGGGATACCACTTCTCCCGCCCGCTCCCGCCCGAGGCGTTCCTCGACTGGTTCTCGAGCAGGACCCGCACGGCGACGGCGACGGCGTCGGCGTCGGCGTCGGCGTAGACGTAGGCAGAACCGACGATCGCCATCGGGTCATAGGCGCGTCCCGGACCAGCCGGACCGCCGCCGGGTGACACCCGCCGGGAGCCAGAGCCCGTTGGGGAACCTCCCACTGACCGCGGAGCTCTTCCCCGACGGCAGGGCGCTCCTGGTCGTCAACGCCGGTCAGGGTGTCCAGTCGCTGCAGGTCGTCGATCCCGCGGACGGCACCGTGCTGCAGAGCATCGAGTACCGCACCCCGGAGGCGCTGTTCGTCGGTGCCGCCTTCTCCCCGGACGGGACCAGGGCCTATGTCAGCGCGGGGGGGAACAATGAGATCCGGACCTACGACGTCGTCGCGAACCGGCTGACCGAGACCGAGTCCATCCCGCTGCCCACCACCAACCCGGAGGGCAAGAAGGTCAACATGTTTCCGGCGGAGCTGGAGGTGACCCCGGACGGTCGGCGCCTCGTGGTGGCGGACTCGCTCGCCGACGCCGTGACCGTGATCGACCTGGCCACCGCCACCACCCGGACGATCGCGGTGAAGCACACGCCGTACGGCGTCGCCGTCACCCCTGACGGCACCACGGCGTACGTGAGCAACCAAGGTGCCTCGACGCTGTCCGTCGTCGACCTGACCACGAACCAGGTGACGCTCACGATCGAACTGGCTCCTTACCGGAACGCCCAGGTGGGCGCCAACCCAGCCGCCCTGGCCCTGTCCGAGGACGGCCGGACCCTGTACGTCGCCAACTCCGGGAACAACGACGTCGCCGTGGTCGACACCGAGAGCGGCGAGGTCGAGGGGCTGATCCCGACCGTGTGGTACCCGAGCGCGCTGGTGGCGACCGACGCGCGGCTCCTCGTGGTCAACGCCAAGGGCCTCGGGGCCGGGCCCACCACCGGCCCCGGCAGCCCCAACCCCTACGGCTCCACCTCCCCCGACAAGTACATCGGCTCCATGATGACGGGCACCCTCTCCCGGATCGAGCTGCCGGTCCGGCATCGCAGGCTCGACCGGTGGACCGAGCAGGTCGAGGAGAACAACGGGTTCGCGGACCGGGGCCGGGTGCGGGTGAAGGGCGGGGCCAGCGTCATCCCGCGTCGGGTGGGTGAACCCTCGCCCATCAAGCACGTCTTCTATGTGGTCCGGGAGAACCGCACCTACGACCAGGAGCTGGGCAGTCTCGGCAAGGGGAACGGCGAGGCGTCCCTGAACCTGTTCGGCGACGAGTCCGCGCCCAACTCCCGCGAGCTGGCCCGGAGGTACGTCACCGTCGACACCTTCCCGCCAACGCCGAGGTGAGTGCCCAGGGCTGGAACTGGGTCGTCGCCGGCAACTCGAACCTGTACACCGAGCAGACCTGGGCACCGAACTACTCCAGTCGCAACCACCCCAATCCGTCGGGGAACAACGACCCGGCGATCGCCCCGCAGCGACCGGACGACGCCTACATCTGGCAGCGCATGTCGGCCGCAGGCAGCTCCTTCCGCAACTACGGCTTCTACGCTCCGCGCGTGTCGACCGGGCAGTCCGTCGCCGCCGACCCGGTGCTCAACGCGAACACCGACCACGCCTTCGGCGGGTACAACCTGAGCTGTCCCGACGCACCGGGAACCTTCGCACCGAGGTCCAGGACCTGTGCACCGACCGATCGCTTCACCGAGTGGAAGCGGGAGTTCGACGAGTACGTCGCCTCGGGCACGCTGCCGACGGTCCAACTGGTCCGGCTCCCCAACGATCACACCTCCGGCTCCAAGGTCGGGATGCCGACCCCTCGTGCCTACGTCGCGGACAACGACTGGGCGATCGGGCAGCTGGTCGAGGCGATCTCCACCTCGCCGTACTGGGAGTCGTCCGCCATCTTCATCACCGAGGACGACGCGCAGAACGGGCCGGACCACGTGGACGCCCACCGCACGGTCGCCCTCGTCGTCAGCCCGTACACCCGCACCGGGAGGGTGGACTCGACGTTCTACAGCACGGTCTCGATGCTGCGCACGATCGAGCTCATCGTCGGGCTCAAGCCGCTGACCCAGTTCGACGCCTTCGCGACGCCGATGATCGCCTCCTTCACCAACCGACCGGACACCACTCCCTATCGGGCGATTCTGCCGACACAGTCCTTCACCGAGGTGAACCCGGTGGGCGCGCCGCTGTCCGAGGAGTCAGCCCGGCAGGACCTCTCCAAGGAGGACCAGATCGACGAGCAGCTGTTCAACCAGGCGATCTGGAAGAGCGTGAAGGGAGCCGACTCGATCATGCCCGCACCCAGGACCGAGCTCTGGGGGTCGATCCCGAACGACCAGGCGGAGGAGATCGAGGACCTGGAGGAGCAGGAGCCCTGACCTCGCTCGTCACGACCGGCGCTCCGCCCTGGCGGAGCCTCCCGGCCGGAGCGCCGGTCTCCCCGGCGAGACACGGGTGACCACGTCGCCGAATGGGCATACAGAGGGAGAGAGCGGAGAAACGGAGCGAGACGGGGGCGAGATGATCGACCTTGGACCCGCCACCACGGAACTCGTCCGCCTGGTCCGGGGCGTCCGTGACGACCAGCTCGGCGGCAGGACCCCGTGCGGCGACCTGACGGTCGGCGACCTCCTCGACCACCTCGACGGGCTGAGCGCCGCGTTCACCGCCGCGGCACGGAAGGTGTCGCCGGACGTCGGTGTCCCCCGGCCGACGCCGGACGAGTCCCGCCTCGGTGACGGGTGGCGCGACCGCCTCCCCCGGCGCCTGGCCGGTCTCGCCGCCGCCTGGCGGGACGAGGATGCCTGGACGGGCACGACCAGAGTCGGCGGTGTCGACCTGCCGGGTCACGCCACCGGGATGGCCGCGATCGAGGAGCTCGTCGTGCACGGCTGGGACCTGGCGGTCTCCACCGGGCAGGACTTCACCTGCGACCCGGAATCCCGCGACGCCGCCGACCGCTACGTGCGGGAGATCGTCGCGGAGCACCCGGACGGGAGCCCCGAGCTGTTCGGGCCGCCGGTTCCGGTCCCGGAGGACGCCGCGCCGCTGGACCGGCTGATCGGACTCACCGGCCGCGATCCGGCCTGGCGACCTGACCGCGACGGCGCCGGCGCGACCTGACCCGACGTCGCGACGGGTGGGACGCCACCGGGCCGCGACCCCCAGCGGGGTCGCGGCCCGGCTGTCCCCCCGTCACCGGGGCGGACGGCGTGTCCGGTGTGTCAGAGAACGGTGATCTTCTTGGTCAGGCTGTACGGCGCGATGACCGTCGACCCCTGCGTGAGCGTCGTCACCGACACCGTCGTGCCCGACGTCTTCACGAGAGTCAGCTTCAGCCTCATCTCGTCGAAGGTCCGGGCCTTCTGGATCGCGGAGACCAGCTTGGGGTAGGTGTTGATCGAGTCGCTGTAGAGGTTCTCCCAGTACCAGTCCGACTTGCCGGTGGTGAGCTTCATGGTGCCCGTCGCCTTCGACGTGGACGCCGCCGTCGGCACCTTCACCGAGGTGTAGGCGTAGGTCGCCGCACCGCTCTCCGACTTGAGGGTCAGCCGGAGCTTGATGGTGGAGCCGGGCTTCCTCTTGAAGGTCGTCGGCAACGTGTTGAAGGTCGTCGGCAACGTGCCGTAGCCGTTGGCGCCGAGGACCCGGACCGCGGAGACCGTCGACTTGGCGGACGTGTCCGTCAGCGTCCCGCTGACGACGACCCTGGTGACCTTGGCCTTCTTCTGGAACTGCTGCCAGACCAGCGCCTCCAACGGGTAGTACACCTCGTCGGTGTAGTAGCTCGCGAAGTAGTCGTCGGCCGAGACGTGGTCCTTCCTCGCGATCGTGTACGTGGTGCCGTTCGCCTGCGCACCCTCGATGCGCAGCGACAGCGAGCCGGATCCGGTGCTGCCGTCGGAGCCCATCACCTTCACCGCGTGCAGGTACACGTGGTTGGCCGCCACGTAGTCCATCCAGGTGGGGTCGGTGAGCTGGGTGGTCGTCGTCTGCGCCGTGCCGTCCGGGCCGGTCAGCTTCGAGATCACCGGGTAGACGGTGGGCCCGCTGCCGAGAGTGGTGACGATCCCGAGGTTCTTGTCCTGGGCGACGGTGCCGACGACGCCGCCGAGATTGGCGACCTTGAACGGGAACCCGAGGGAGTCGGGCTGGACGTAGACGGCGTTGGCCACGTGGGCGCTGTAGCTGGACCTGCCGACGCCCTGCATCGGGTGCCCGAAGGCGACGACCTCATCGCCGCACACCATGGTGGTGGTGCCGACCCCGGAGAGGGTCAGCGAGCCGTAGGAGATCGCGGCGGCGAAGTTGCCCCCGGCCACGACCTGCTCCGGCTCGGCGGCCTGGGTGGCCGCTGCGCTGGAACCGGTCGACACCAGCCGGAAACCGCTCAGCCTGGAGCTGAGGCTCTTGTTCAGCCGGTCGAACATCCTGCCCTTGGCGTTGGTCATGAGCGGGATGAGAAGCCGCTGGAACCCCGCGGAGGCCTGACTCGCGGTGACCTCGTCGGTGGCGGCCAGCGTCGAGGCCTGTGCCTTCGACACCGCGATCTTCTGCGGACCGGCGAGCGTCTTCGACACAGTCGCAGCAGACGAACCTCCGGTGACCAGGGACTTCATGGACTCACCCGGGGTGAGACCGATGATGCTGGTCGGCCCACTGGAGAGCCCGTAGGCGACGGCTCCGATGAGCTTGCCGTCCTTGGTGTACACCGGCGAACCGGACATACCTTGCCAGACACCGCCGGCCCGCTCGACCGCAGGCGAGTCGATCTCCGCCATGATCATGTCGACACCCGGCAGGATGCCGTCCTGGATCCGGCCGAGGATCTTCGCGGAGAACGGCTCAGGAGTCGTGCCGCGCTCGACGGTGAACCCGATCCCTTCCATGCCGTCGACGGCGTCTGCCATGGGCAGGGCCTCGGGACACGGGATCGGGGCGGTGATGTCGCCGTCCGCGGCCTGGACCGCACCGGGCATGGCGAGCCCGGCCCCGGTCAGGGCCAGTGACGCGAGCGCGGCGACAAGAACACGTCTACCTTGCACAGGGAACCCCCCGTATCGGAGTGTGAACCAGACACCCACACAGACGCAGAAGAGCCCTTGCCCGTTGCCCTCCGCGACAGAGATTTCTTGGAGAGTTCCGACGCATCCGCCCGTAGTGCGCGCACGTGGTGTCGCCCACTGTGAACGAGACGGTCGCCCCGTGGAGGCAGTTTCCGAAAATTGAGCGCGATGACGCGGCCGACGTCCGAGCCGAGCCCGGGGAGGTTCCACCGGAGCCGGGAGGCTCCACCGGAACCGGAGATCCACCGGAACCGGGAGGTCGGTCGTCGCGTCGAAGCCGCAGGGCTCGAGTCGGGAGGCTTCCCATGAGACGTGCCATCTCCTGGTCCCTTTCGGGTGCCGGCGGCCTCGCCGCAGTGACCGCCGTCGCCCTCGTGATCTCCGCCGTCGCCTCGGACGGCGACCGGCCGGCTCCCCCCGACCCCGGCCCGATGGAACTCGTCGCGTTCCGGGGGGCGTCGTCCTGCGACAGCCTGCTGGCCCACTTCCGGGACACGGCGAGGGACCTCGTGGGACCGTTCGGCCTGGCCGGGCCGGGCACCTTCGGCCTCGACGTCGCATCCGGCCGGGAGGGCGTCGCCACCGCCGACCAGCCGAAGGCCGCGCGGGCACCCGGAGCCGCCGCCACCAGCGGCACCAGTGGCACCGGCACGAACGTCCAGGTCGCCGGGGTGGACGAGGCCGACCTGGCCAAGCTCTCCGACGACCTGCTGCTCACCCTGACCGGCGGCGCACTCGTCGTGTCCCGGGTGCAGGTCACGTCGGCCGGCGGCGGTGACGGCCGGGCCGAGCTGCTCGGCTCCCTCGACCTGCCGGACCTCGCTCCCGACCGGCTGCTGATGGTCGGCCGCCGCGCCGTCGTCATGGGGTCGCCGGCCCTCGACGCCGGATCGACCGGCCTCGCCCCGGACGCCCCGGAGATCGAGGGGATGATCGCACCGCTCCGGTCGGTCGCGCCGACGACTCGGCTCGTCGAGGTCGACCTCACCGACCCGACCCGGCCACGGCCGACCAGGATGCTCGACGTCCGGGGCTCTCTCGTCGGCGCGCGCCTGGTAGACGGCGTCGCCCGCCTCGTGATCTCCTCGGCGCCGACGCTCCCCTGGACCGCTCCCCGTGACGGGCGCTCCCTCGACGTGGCCACCCGGAGCAACCGTCGGGCAGTCGAACGCTCCGACCTCGACACCTGGCTGCCCCCGGCGACCCTGAGCACGCTCGCCCCCGACGGGAAGGTCACCGGCGAACCGGAGCGCGGCCGGCTCGTCGAGTGCGAGGACGTGGCCGTTCCCAGGACCTTCTCCGGCCTGGAGACCCTGTCCCTGGTCACGGTCGACCTGCGCCCGGGTGCGACCGGTCTCGCCTCCCGGTCCGGGACGGCGGTCGTCGCCACCGGGGCGACGCTCTACGCCACGGCGACGACAACCTACGTCGCGACCTCTCCCTGGCAGGTGCCGGTGGCGACCAACCCGTTGCGACCCGGCCTGACGGCACAGGGGAACGACGACCAGCGCACCCGGATCCACCTCTTCACCACCGACTCCGACGGCAGCCCCCGGTACGCGGCCAGCGGAGCGGTCCCCGGCTCCCTGATCGGCCAGTTCGCCATGGACGAGTACCAGGGGCACCTGCGGGTCGCCTCCACCACCGAGCCGGAACGGACGTCCGAGGAGAGCGAGAGCCAGGTCACCGTGCTGACCCGCGACGGACGCCGCCTGGTCACGGTGGGCTCGGTCGGCGGACTGGGCAGGACCGAGACCATCAAGTCGGTCCGGTTCCTGGGACCGCTGGGCTACCTGGTGACCTTCCGGCAGACCGATCCCCTGTTCACCCTCGACCTGTCCGATCCCGCCCAGCCGCGGGTCACCGGCGAACTCGACGTCCTCGGCTACTCCGCGTACCTGCACCCGGTCGGCGACGGCCTGCTGCTCGGGGTCGGCCAGGACGCCGACGCCTACGGTCGGGTGACCGGCCTGCAGCTGTCCCTGTTCGACGTGGCCGACCCGGCCGAACCCCGACGGCTGGACCGGGTACGACTCCCCGACGCCTCCTCCGGCGCCGAGAACGACCACCACGCCTTCACCTTCGACCACGGCCTCGCCCTGGTCCCGTTCACCCGACGCCTCGTCGAGGTCGGCGACAATGCCTACGACCGCGGCGTGCTGGCGATCAGGGTGAACGGGCGTCGGCTGGCGGCCCCGGTCGTCCTGCGGACCTCGGGCCTCGACGAGCCCGACCAGGGTTCTCCCGGCTACGACCTGCAGCGGGACTACCAGTCGGCCGTCCCACTGCGGACCGTCGTCACCAAGCAGGCGATCTACTCCGTTACGATCCGCGGGATCGCGACCCACGACGTCACGGACCTGCACGGGATCGGGTTCACGCCCTACCCCACCGCCGGCCCCCAGCCGGCCCGATGAGCCACGGGTCCGCCCTGACCGGGGTCCCGGGACGGCGGCCGGCACGGACCTCCCCCGCGGTCTCACCCAGGTCCTGTCCTGTCGGTCCGGCTCAGGCCCTGCGGCGCATCGCCAGCGCCGTGGTGGCCCAGCCGGCCGCCGTCCACGCCGCCACCACCGCGTAGGAGGTGCCGACGTCACCGACCAGCCCCTCGGTCAGACCGGCCCGGACGACGACCCCCATGTGGTACAGCGGCAGCACCTCGTGGACCGCGGCGAGCCAGTCCGGGAACTGCTCGATCGGGAAGGCGATCGGGGAGTACAGCAGCACGACGACGATGAGGACGTTGCTGATCAGGTTGACCACGACCGGGTTGCCGATCGCGTGGGCGAGGCCCAGCCCGACCGACGACGTCATCAGGCAGGTCAGCGGCACGGCGACGGCGAAGGCCGGTGAGAAGGACAGGTCGACCCCGTAGCGCCAGGCGACCAGCAGCAGGGTGACGGCGACACCGGGGACGGCGATCAGGGTGGCCACGGTGAGCGTCGAGGCGACCGTCACCGTGCGCGGGACCGGCAGCGACCAGGTGAAGTCGAAGGTGCCCGCCGTCCGCTGCTGGCCGACCAGCGCCGGCACCATGACCAGGCCCACCGGGATCAGCGCGACCGTCGGCGCCCCGGTCACCAGGTAGAGCAGGCCGACCTCGGGCAGGTCGGGGACGTAGAACCCGTAGACGACGGCCATCGCAGCCCCCAGGAGCAGCTGCAGGGCCACCGACAGCGGGAGCCAGGTCCGCTGGCTGGACAGGTCGAAGCGCAGCATGAGCAGGTAGCCGCGGACCCAGTGACGAACCCCGACCGTCATCCCCGCCTCCCGACCGCCCAGCCGGCCAGCGCCAGGCAGGCGGCGGTCCACGCGGCGAGGACCAGGCAGGCCCTTGCCACCCCCGCGACGGGCTGCTCGACCAGCGCGGAGCGCATGACGACGGCCATCGCGTCGAAGGGCAGCCACCGGTTGACGGTGACCAGCCAGTCCGGCAGCTGCTCCGGAGGCATGCACACCGGCGCGAACCCGATGGCGAGGAAGTTGAGGATCTGGGTGAGCACCTGGACGACCATCGGCTCCGCCACGGCGTGCGCCATCGCCTGCCCGACGGCGGTGGCGGTGAGGCACACCAGCGCCGCCGCGGGGACGACGGCGAGGGAGACGGCGAACCCGGGGTCGTAGCGCAGCGCGGCCGCGGCCAGGGTCGCCACCACGGCCGGGGCACCGACCAGGAGCGTCATCGTGTACCAGGCCGCGAAGCCGACGGATCGGGGCACCGGCAGCGACTGGGTGAAGTCGTAGGTCTTCGCCAGCCGCTGCTGCCCGATCACCTGGGGCAGGAGCACCAGCCCGAGCAGGTACAGGTTGATCACCGGAACCCCGGTGCTGACGTAGACGGCCGAGCGGTGCGGGACCTCGCCGGGGAAGAACAGCCCGATGCCGAGCACGAAACCGACCCCCGCCAGCACCTGCACCACCGCCAGCACCGGCAGGTACAGGCGCAGGGTCGCGAACTGCCAGGCCACCATCCGCGGGTAGCAGGAGACCCAGTACCGCGGGCCGGTGCGCAGCTCGGCCGCGCCCGCCGTGCCGGGTCCGCTCCCCCCCGCCGTCGGGTCGACCGTCGTGCCCGTCCCGTCCGGTGCCGTCACGACCGGGCCCCCGGATCGTCCAGCGCGGCGGCTCCGGTCAGCCGGATGTAGGCGTCCTCCAGGGTGGTCGCGGTGAGGGCGTACTCCTCGGCGTGCCCGACGTCCACGAGCCGCTGCGCCCAGGCGATCGCCGCCCCGGCGTCCTGGCTGCCGACCGTCGCCACCAGGGTGTGCCCGGTCCGCACGCTGCCGAGGACGAAGGGCTCCGGCGCCGGGTCCTCCCGACCGGGACGGAGCATCACCTGCAGCCGCAGCCGGTCCTTGCCGTCCTTCAGCGCCGAGGGGGTGCCCTCGGCCAGCAGCCGCCCCCTGTCGATGATCGCCAGCCGGTCGACGGCCTTCTCCGCCTCCAGCACGTTGTGGGTCACCAGGACTATGGCGGCGCCGTCCCCCGCCAGCCGACGCACCTCGTCCCACAGCAGCCGCCGGCGCAACGGGTCGACGTCGTTGGTCGGCTCGTCGAGGATGACCACCCGGCCCGGCCACACCGTCACCATGGCGAACCCGACGAGACGACGCACCCCGCCGGAGAGCCGTGCGCCTGTCGTCCGCTCCCACTCCCCCAGGTCCAGGGCGTCGAGGAGTTCCCGCGCCCGCCGCCGGACGGGGTTCCTGCCCCCGCCCCTGATCCGCCCGGTGAGCTCGATCGCCTCGAGGGAGCGCAGCGACTCGATGGGCATCTGGGCCTGCGGCAGATAGGAACAGAGCCTGCGCGCGGCCGCCGGGTCGGCCACCAGGTCCCGCCCGCCCAGCGTGATCCGGCCGGAGGTGGGCCGCAGCAGGCCGATCACCTGCTTCACCAGCGTCGACTTCCCCGCACCGTTGGGACCGAGCAGCCCGTAGACCTCACCGGGCTCGACCCGGAGGCAGACCGAGTCGTTGGCGACGGTCCCCCTCCGGTACACCTTGGTGAGATCGTCGACGCACAGGCTCCACCCGGAGGAGATCACGCGTGGAGTCTAGGCAGCCGCGGGACGCCGAGACCCTGATCCACCGGACGTGACCGAGCATCGCGACCCGCACCAGCGCGAACACCGGACGACGGCGGAGGAACGGCACGATGACCCGGCGGACGTACCTGCAGGCGGCGGAGACCACGGTGGCGCTGCTGACCGATCCGGCGGTCGGCGCGGCGTGGCAGGAGCCGAGTGCACTGCCGGAGTTCGGCGTCGGCGGCCTCGCCGGCCACCTGGCCAAGCAGGTGCTGCACGTGGCGGAGATCCTGGCCGGGGACGTCCCCGACCGGGAGCCGGTCTCGCTGCTCGACCACTACACCGGCGCCCGATGGGTCGGCGTCCCCGTCGACGACGAGGTCAGCGTGCACGTCCGGCGCGGCGGGGAGACGGTGGCCGCGGACGGGCAGGCCGCGCTCGCCCGCCGGGTTCGGGCCGAGGTCGACCGGCTGGCAACGGTGCTGCCCGCTGAGCCGGCCGACCGACGGGTGTACCTGCCCTGGGCCGGATGGTCGCTGACTCTCGACGACTTCCTCGTCACCCGGCTGCTGGAGATCGCCGTGCACTGCGACGACCTGGCGGTCAGCGTCGGCGTCGAGATGCCCCCGCTGCCCTCCGCCGTGCTGGACCCGGTGCTGGCGCTCCTCCTCCGGCTGTCCGTGCACCGGCACGGCCCCACCGCCGTGCTGCGGGCGCTGAGCCGGGCCGGGCGAGCACCCGCCACCATCGCCGCGATCTGACGGGGACCGGGGCCTGCAGGACTCACCTACCCGGCCGACCCTCCCGACGCCTGCCGAGCTTGTGGGTGCCGTCGCACCAGGGAGCACGCCCGGTCCTGCCGCACCGGCACAGCGCGACGGTGCTCCTCCCCCGCGGCACCACGTCGCCGTCCGCGGTGCGGATCTCGACGTCCCCGCGGACGAGCAGCGGTCCGTCCGGGCACACCGTGACCGTGACCGGCGGACCGACGTCCGCGCATCCATCGGTTCGCATGCCCGCCCGGTACCCGGTTCCCGGCCGCCGACACCTCTGCTGCCGGAGCCGGTCCCCCGCTCCCGGCGGGCTCCGGTTTCGGTCGGGCCGGGCCGGGTACCCCACCACCGTCAGCGGTGGATCGACCCACCGCGAGGGGAGGCGATCGGGATGGTGGCGGTGACGAGACGGCCGGAGCCGAGGGGACCGCTCAGCGAGCGCCTGCTCGACGCACTGGACGGTCCCGTCGTCCCCGCCTGGCGCCTCGCCCAGGAGGCGGAACTGGCCGTGGACGCCGCGGGGGCGGCTGTGCTCGACGACGACGACGTCCAGCTGTCCCTGACCGTGCTCTACGAGCTGCACTACCGCGGGGTCGCCGGGGTCGACGACCGCTGGGAGTGGTCCCCGGACCTGGTGGCCACCCGGCTCGCCCTCGAGGAGCCGATGGAGCAGCAACTCCGGGACCTGGTCGGGCCGACCGTCACCCTCCCCGACCGCGTCGCGGACGTGCCGGCGGCGCTCTTCGCCCTCACCGCCGCGGACTCCGGCCCGTCCCTCTCGGCCCACCTGGCCCGCCGGGCCGACCGCACCGAGTTCCGGGAGTTCCTCGTCCACCGCTCGCTCTACCACCTCAAGGAGGCCGACCCGCACACCTGGGCCATCCCCCGGCTGAGCGGGGCGGCCAAGGCCGCGCTGGTGGAGATCCAGGCCGACGAGTACGGCGGTGGCCGACCCGACCGGATGCACGCGACGCTGTTCGCCACCGCCATGCGCGGAAGCGGGCTCGACGACGAGCCCGCCGGCTACCTCGACCTCCTGCCCGCGGTCACCCTCGGCTGGGCCAACACCATGAGCCTCTTCGGACTGAACCGGCGGCTGCGCGGAGCCCTCGCCGGACACCTCGCGGCCCTGGAGATGACCTCGTCCCTGCCCAACGCCCGCTACGCGAGAGGGGTGCGCCGTCTCGGACTGCCGGATCAGGTGGCCTGGTTCTTCGACGAGCACGTCGAGGCGGACGCCGTGCACGAGCAGGTCGCCGCGCACGACCTCGCCGGCCGGCTGGTCGCCGACGAGCCGCGGCTCCTCGCTGACGTGTTCTTCGGGGCGGCGGCCGCGCTGGCGACCGATGCCCGGGTCTGCGAGCACCTGCTCTCCCACTGGGCCGCCGGGCGCAGCTCGCTGCGGGACAGCGGCCTCTCCGGGGACAGCCGTCCGATCGCCGGGGACAGCACGCCCCGGTCCCGCCGTGCCGACGACATCGTCGCCTGAGCCGACCTCCTGGCGGCCTCGGGAGACCGGCCGGATCCGGTCGACGATCGGCGGGGACCTCCACCCGCCGGATCGGCCGTCGGAGGGTGAGGTCGGTCACCTCCACGGTGATGATTCGGTGAACTTCGGCTGTCCGGGACCTCTCTCGGGTGACACCCGGCAAACACCTCGATAGCGTCTGACGCGGTCGTCGGCATCCCGTCGGCGGTCCTCCGGTGGACGCCGAACTCCGCCACCACCGGTGCCCTCATACGACCCTCATGGCGGAGGCGGGGGACCCACTTCCGGTCCGGTGACCACCACCGGGCCTCGGGGTGAAGCCGCTGCGGTCGTCAGACGACCGCACGGCCGGGTGACTTCTCCCACCCGAACCCGACAGCTCACCTCGCAGGCGGCGGAGGGAAGACATCTATGCCTGCTGGAGATCGTGCCCGTCATCGAGCCCCACTCCGGCCCCATACCCCCCTGTCCGAACTCGGCGAGAGCCTCACCCAGCGTGCCCAGACCCTGGGCCGCACCGGAGCCATCCTCGCGATGTCCTCCGGTCTCGTCAGCACCCTGGGCCTGCCGGCGCACGGTGCCACCCGTCCCACCCCGGCGACCTCGGGGGCGCCGGTCGACCACGACCGGTCCGCCTCGGCGGACCACACGGCAGCGATCGCGGCGGCGGTCGCACAGCGCGCGCCGCTCACCGCGGCCGCCGACTCCAAGATCACCTTCGACACGTCGAGCCGGACGTCCGGGCTCACCGCCACCAAGGCCCCTGAGCCGGAGCCGGCAACGGAACGTACCTCGACCCGGGTGTCCCGGAGCACCACGAGCCGGAGCAGCACGAGTCAGAGCAGCACGAGTCAGGGCAGCACCGGCAGTTCCTCGGTGCTCGCCGTCGCCGCCCGCTACGTCGGGATCCCCTACGTCTACGGCGGCACGAGCCCCAGCGGGTTCGACTGCTCCGGCTACGTGCGGTACGTCTTCGCCCAGCTCGGCTACTCGCTCCCGCGGACGGCGAACCAGCAGCTCAACGCCACCCGCAGGATCAGCCGGTCGGAGGCACGACCGGGAGACATCGTGTTCTTCATCTCCGGCGGCCGGGCCTACCACGACGGCATCTACGCGGGGAACGGCATGATGTACGACTCCCCCCGCCCCGGCAAGTCCATCCAGCGGCGGGCCATCTGGTCCTCCAACGTCGTCTTCGGCCGGGTCATCGGCTGAGGACGGGAACGCCTCTCCCGGAGGGGTGGCAGCCGACCGGCTGCCACCCCTCCGGCACGTCCGACGGCCGACCCCGGAATCGGGGCGGGCACCGGGGTGTTGCGCCGTCCATGGCGATGGTCGTGGTGGCGACGGGGTACGGCGGTCCCGAGGTCCTGTCCGTCGTGGACGAGGAACCGGCGGCTCCCGGGCGGGGTGAGGTCCTCCTCGACGTCCGGGCCGCGGGGATCAACCCGATCGACGCCAAGCGGTACGGCGGGGCCTTCGGCGCCGATCCGGGCCGACTCCCGCTGCGGCTCGGCGTCGAGGCGGCCGGGGTCGTCCGGTCGGTCGGGCCGGACGCCGTCGGTCCCGTCGGCCCGGTCCGTCCGGGGGACGAGGTCATCGCCCACCCGGTCCGGGGGGCCTACGCCGAGCGGCTCATCGTTCCCGCGTCCGCCGTCGTCCCCAAGCCTGCGGGGGTGAGCTGGGCGGCCGCGGGGGGCCTGCTGCTGGCCGGGGTCACCGCGACCCACTGCCTGAACGCCGTCCGGGTCGGCCGGGGCGACACCGTGGTCGTCCACGGGGCGGCGGGGGGCGTCGGCCTGCTCGCCGTGCAACTGGCCGCCCTCGACGGGGCCCGGGTGCTTGCCACGGCGAGTCCACCGCGGCACGCCCTGCTGCGCGAGCTGGGGGCGGAACCGGTCGACTACGGCCCCGGTCTCACCGACCGGCTCCGTGCCCTGGCCCCGGAGGGCGTCGCCGCCGCGGTCGACGCGGTGGGCACGGACGAGGCGGTCGAGTCGTCCGTCGAGCTGGTCGCCGACCGGGACCGGATCGCCACCATCGCGGCGTTCCGGCGCGGGGCCGAACTGGGGATCAGGCTGCTCGGCGGGGGCGCGGGAGCCGACCCGGGCACCGAGCTGCGGGCCGCCGCGAGGACCGGGCTGACCGACCTGGTGGCGGGCGGGCGGCTCCGGGTCCTCGTCGCCGCCACGTACCCGCTGGCCGACGCGGCCCGCGCGCACCGGGACCTCCTCGGCCGGCACGCACCGGGCAAGCTCGTGCTCCTCCCGTGATCCCCCGGCCGCCCTGCCCCGTCGTCGCACCGACGCACCGGCAACACCGCGCCGACGCACCCGACAGGCGGACGCGATGGACATGGCGGACGAGGCGGTCGAGGCGGTCGAGGCGGACACGACCGGCAGGGACATCTCAACTCCGCCGCACGGTGAGCCGATGTTCCCTCGGTGAGCCCCGGCCAGCTCCCGGCCCACCCCGCGGCCGGTCCGGCAACCGGAGGTCCCGGACCGGGCTCCCCTCCGTCGCTGCCCAGGGGTCTGCCCCCGGAGCTGCGGGTGCTGCGCGAACTGGGACGTGGCTCGCAGACCGTCGTGTACGAGGTGACGCGCCATGACACCCGGTACGCGCTGAAGCTCTTCGTCGCCGGCACCGCATCCCCTCCAGGAGCCGCCCTGCGGGCCTTCCAGCGAGAGGCTGCGCTGATGGCGTCCGTCGACCACCCCGGACTGCCGCGGATCCATGCCCTCGGGGACCTGGACGGACACCCCTACCTGGTCATGGACCTCGTCGAGGGCGGGACCCTCGCCGACCTGCTGGCCCGGGGCCGGATGGAGCCCGTCGAGGCGATCCGGGTGGCGTTCGACGTCGCGGACGCGCTGGCCGCCCTGCACCGCAGGGGCCTGGTCCACCGGGACGTCAAGCCGCTGAACGTCATGCTCGTCGAGGGTGGCGGTGCCCGGCTCATCGACCTGGGCCTCGCCACCCGCGCCGCCACAGCGGAGGACGCCGCCGGGACCTTCGTCTACGCGTCGCCCGAGCAGTCCCGCGCCCTCAGGCGCCCCGTCGACCACCGTTCCGACCTGTACTCCCTCGGCGTCGTCCTGTTCGAGTGCCTCACCGGCCGGCCCCCCTTCCGGACCGGTGACCTCGGGACGTTGCTGCGGATGCACGTGTCCCAGCCGGCACCGGACGTGCGCTCGATCGTGCCCGACGTCCCCGACACCGTGGCCGTGCTGGTCGGCACCCTTCTCGCCAAGGACCCCGACGACCGCTACCAGCACACCGAGGACCTGGTGACGGATCTGGGCCGGCTGCTCGCCGACCCGCACGCGGCCTTCGTCCCCGGTCGGCGACCCGACCAGGATCCGCACCGCACCGAGCCGCCGCTGTACGGCCGGGACCGGGAGCTCCAGCGGCTGCTCGCACCCCTGGCCGGGCTCCGCTCCGGTCGCGGCGGTGCCGTCCTCGTCCACGGTCCGTCGGGCTCCGGCAAGAGCCGGCTGGTCCGTGAGCTGACGGCGACGGCGCGCGGGAGGGGCCTCACCACGCTGCACGGGACGAGCTCACCGGGCGACCCCCTCCCGCTGGCACCGCTGCGCCAGGCGGTCGACGTGCCGAGACTCCCCGCCGGCCGTGAGGTCACCGGGGACGCCGAGATCTGGCTGGACGGTGCCCGGGGTGACGCCGCCGAGACGGCTCTCGCCGACCTCCTCGTGGATCGGGCCGTCTCCGCAGGCGGGACCGTCCTGCACCTGGACAACGTCCAGTGGCTCGACCAGGCGACCCTCCAGGTCCTGCGGGCCCTCGCCCCCCGCCTGCGGGAGACCCCCCTGCTCGTCGTCGCGACGGCGCGGGACGACGACGAGCATCTCGCGGCAGCCGCCCTCTTCCGCGACGCGGTCGGTGACACCCTCGCGCTGGACCTCCCCCTCGGCGAGCTGGACGAGCAGGGAGTCGCCGCCCTCGTCGCCTCCCACCTGCCAGGGGTCGGCCAGGACGCCGACCTGGTGCGTGCGCTGGCGCTCCGGGGCAGCGGGAACCCGTTCGCCGTCCAGGAGTACCTGCACGCCGTGGTCGACGCGGGACTGCTGCTGCCGTCCTGGGGCAGGTGGCTGCTGGACGAGGAGGGCCTCGCGAGCCTCGACCTGCCCGAGGACGCCCTGGGGCTCGTCCTGGCCCGGATCTCCGCCCTCGGTCCGGACAGTCACCGGCACCTCGCCGTCGGCGCGGTGATCGGGGCGCGGTTCCGGGCCGGCCTCGTCGCGGCGACGTGCGGCACGGAGGTCGAGCACGTCCTGCAGACCCTCGCCGAGGCCGAACGGCACCGGCTCATCGAGCCGCAGGGAACCGGCGAGCACGTCTTCCTGCACGACCGCGTCCGCGAGGCGCTGCTGGACGACCTCGACCCGCGCGATCTCGGGGGCCTCCACCGGAGGATCGCCAGGGCTCTCGACGGAGGCCTCGCCACCGTTCCCCCCGACCCTGCGGTGCCGTCCGGTGCCGCCCGGTCCGAGACGCCGACGGTGCCGGGCGCCGCCGGACCTCAGGACCCGCAGACGGTCTACGCGGTCGCCCACCACTACGTCCTCGGCGGTACCCCGGAGGACGCCGACCGGATCAGGGAGACCTGCACGGCGGCGGGGGTGCTCGCCCTGCACGAGGGCTCCCCGGCCCAGGCGGCCGCCTTCCTCGAGCAGGCCGCGGCCGTCGGAGCCCGCCCCGAGCCCGGCTTCCTGCGGGCCTGGGGAGAGGCACTGCGGCGGAGCGGGAGCTTCGCCGCGGCCACCCGGCGCCTGGAGGACGCCCTCACGATCGACCCGACGTCGCTGGGCAGGGCCGCGACCATGGCCCAGCTGGCCCTGGTCACCCGGGACACCTGGGACGCGGAGGGCACCCTGCAGTGGGTGGGTCGAGGGCTGCGGGAGCTCGGTTGCCGCGTCCCCCGGAACGGGTTCAGCCGCGCGCTGGTCGCGCTGGGAACGCTGCTCGCCGGGCTCACCGTCGGCGTGCTCCGGATCGGCCTCGGCTCGGCCCGCGGCGAGGCCAGGCGCCGGTACGAGCTGATCACGGCCCTGAACCAGCTCGGCGCCTACGCCGGTGCGCTCGACCTCAGCCCGGCGGCCCTGGTCCGGCACAACTGCCAGACCCTCTACCCGGCGCTGCGGCTCGGCGGAGGCCACGCGTACACGACGAGCCTGCCCGGGCTGGGCCTGACCACCGCCATGCTCGGGTTGCGACGCGCGTCCGAGTGGTGCTTCCGCGGGAGCGCGCGGGAGGCCGCGGCGCTGGCCGAGCCGAGGCTGACCGCCACCGCCGACTGGTTCCGTGCCTTCGCGGCCTACATGACCGACCGGGACGACGGCGAGCAGCTTGCCAGCACCCTCCGCGAGCACGGCCGGTGGCTGGACCCGGGTCTGTGCGACGACACCGTCGCGTCGCTCGCCTGGGAGGCCCTGACCACCGGGCGGACCGCGGAGGGGGTCGACTGGTACGAGCGGGGGCTGCGGCACGGCGGCCCCCCCGCGGACCGCGAGGTCACCTCACTGGTCACCACCCGGTCGGTCACCCTGGCGGCGACGGGACAGGCCGCGGAGGCCGCCGCGGAGCTGCACCGGGTCCGGGAGCTCCTCCGCACGCACCAGGGCACGGGGCTGCGGCTGCACCTGCTGATGACCGAACTGTTCCTGCTCCTGGAACAGAGCGAGCTCGGCGAGCCGTTCGACCGGGTCGCCGCGGCGATCGATTCCCTCCGGCTCCGCCCGTCCCGCACCATGCGCCAGTACCGGATCGTCTGGCTGCTCCTCGCCCTGGGACGGGCCGAACAGGCCCGGCTGGCCGGGACGGGGCGGGAGCGCGATCGCCGGCGGACCGAGGCGGGGGCTGCGCTGCGCCGGCTCCGCGCCGCGCCCGACGTGCCGCTGCTCCGGGCGGGGAAGCTCCTGGTCAGCGCACAGCTCGCCCTGGTGGACGGCTCGGCGGAGCGAGCGCTCGACCTGCTCTCCGGGATCCGGCCGGTGAGCCCGGACGCCCCCCTGCTGGACGTCGAGGTCGCCTGCACCCGGGCGAGAGCCCTCGTCGCCCTCGGCCACCCCGACGCCGCCCGCCGGCAGATCAGGCTCGCCCTCGACATCGCGGGCGAGGCCAGGTGGCCGCACCGGATCCGCCGGGTACGCGTCGAGTTCGGCGTGATGACCTCCGGCCGGGCCGAGAAGACGGGGTCGGGGCGGACCGCGTTCGGACCGGGCGTCGAACGGCTGCGGCTGCAGGCGGTCGAGGCCGTCTCCCGGGCGGCGGCGAGGGTGGTCGAGCCCGACGCCCTGGCCCGGATCACCCTCGACGAGACCATTCGCATCCTCGCCGCCGACAGGGCCTTCCTCTTCCTCGCCCCGCCGACCGCCGGCACCGGTCCCGACGGCTCCCCGAGGGTCGTTCCGTACCTGGGTCGCGACGCCGCCGGACGCGACGTCGCCGACCTCGCCGGGTACAGCTCCTCCCTCGTCGACCGGGTGGCGGCCACGGGCGAGGCCCTGGTGATGACGGGGACGGAGGAAGGCGCTGCCCTCGGCGCCGAGAGCGTCGTGCTGCACGGGCTGCGCAGCGTGCTCGCCGCACCGCTCCAGCTGGAGGGCCGCTTCCTCGGCGTGGTCTACCTGGACAGCCAGGTGGCCAAGGGGATCTTCACGGAGGACGACGTCGGGATCCTGACCGCGCTGACCGACTCGGTCGCGGCGTCCCTGGAGACCGCGCGGGCCGCGCAGCTCGAGGTGTCCGTCCAGGCCGCCCGCAGGCAACGGGATCTCGCCGAGCTGCTGCACGAGGCACTCGTGGACATGTCGGCGTCGGTGGAGCCGGGAGAGATCCTCGACCGGCTGCTCCGGTGGGCTCCGCGGGCAGCCACCGGGCTGCGCGCGGGCCTGCTCACCCGGTCGGGGGCGGGTGCGGCGTTCCGCTGGCAGGACGGCGTCCGGGACGAGGTGAGCGAGATCCAGCTGTCGGCGAGCCGGCGCCTCGACCGGTTGTTGTCCCTCGACGAACCCGCCTCGGGGCGTCCCGACGAGCTGCCCGCCGAGATCATCGCGTGTCTCGACCCGGTGGGATCGTGGCTGGTCCGTCGGCTGACGCTCCGCAGCGGCCCGGTCGGCTCGCTGCTCCTGACCGGCCCCGGTCCCGACGGGTTCGAGGACCTGCAGCACGGGGTGCTGGGAACGCTCATCGCGCACAGCGTCTCGGCGTTGGAGACCGCGACGCTGTTCGCCCGGGTGCAGACCCTCGCCGTCGTCGACGAGCTGACCGGGATCCCGAACCGGCGGCGCTTCTTCGAGCAGGCGGGGCTCGACCTCGCCTCGGCCCGTGCGCGCGGTCGCCGCGTCTCGGCCCTGATGGCCGACCTCGACCAGTTCAAGCGGATCAACGACGTCTTCGGTCACCTCACAGGGGACGACGTGATCCGGGAGGTCGCGGGCCGGTTCGCCGCCGGTATCCGGCCGGTGGACGTGCTGGGTCGGTACGGGGGCGAGGAGTTCGCCGTCCTGCTCCCGGACGTCGACAGCAGGACCGCCGTGGCCGTCGCGGAACGGCTCCGGCTCGCCGTGGCCGCGACGCCCGTCCCCACCCGGTCGGGACCGCTGGACGTCACCGTCAGCCTGGGGCTGGCCAGCCTCACCGACGCCGACCGGAGTCTCGAGTCCCTGCTGGCCAGGGCCGACCAGGCGCTCTACCGCGCCAAGGACCACGGGCGCGACCGGGTGGAGACAGCGGTCTGACGCCGGCCGGGCCGGCCCCGGTCACGCCCACCTCCCGCCCCGCCGGGTCCATCACGGAACGGAAGACGCCGGGTTGCGTTTCTGCAACGTCGGCGCCCGGGTGAAACCTTTTCGGGCCGCACCCCCGTCATGCGTTCAACACGGCAATTCAACCGACTACCGGGTCGCGGACGAGAAACCGTCCGTGACGTCATCCGACGACGCCCTGTTCGATCCTGGCGCGGGATTCCGCGCTGCCCGGACAACGCGTGGGCGGAGGTATTCCACACCGTATTGGGTGTGCCCGAGAAATGGGAAGGAACCACGTCATGCGAAGTCGACTGAAGTTGGCGGTACCACTCCTCGCCCTTGCGTTGGCGGCGACGGGATGCACCTCCTCCGACAATTCCGATCCGGAGCCGGTCGGCTCGACGGGAGGCAACGCGGCCGTCGGCTCGTATCCCCGCGCCGAGACCCTCTACACCACGGGCACCCAGTACGGGCCTCCCTCGAACTGGAATCCCCTGATGAACTGGACCTACGCGACGGGAACCGTCGGCCTGGTCTACGAGACCCTGTTCCTCTACGACCCGCAGGCCGACAAGTACCAGCCGTGGCTCGCCGAGAGCGGTGAATGGAAGGACAAGACGACCTACGAACTCAAGCTGCGTTCCGGTATCACCTGGACCGACGGCAAGCCGTTCACGGCCGACGACGTCGTCTACACCGTCCAGTTGTGCAAGCTGCCGTCGAGCACCTACAGCACGCTGTGCACCTGGCTGAAGAGTGCGGAGGCCGTCGACAAGAGCACCGTGAAGTTCACCTTCAGCAAGGCCAACTACCAGGAGTGGGCGAACTGGGTCTACAACAACCCGATCCTGCCCGCGCACCTCTGGAAGAGCAGGTCCGAGAACGAGACCACGTCGGGCGCGAACGACAAGCCCGTGGGGACCGGCCCGTACAAGTACCTCACCCACAGCCAGGACCGTCAGGTCTGGGTGAAGAACGACGGCTGGTGGGGCGCCGAGCAGCTCGACGTCGCCCCCAAGCCCAAGTACATCGTCGACATCGTCAACGGGAGCAACAACGTCGCCCTCGGGCTGGTCCTCCAGGGATCCGTCGACCTCAGCAACAACTTCCTGCCCGGGGTGTCGAAGCTGCTCGGCAAGGACAGCGGCTACGGTCTGGAGACCTACTACGACAAGCCTCCGTACATGCTCTCGGCCAACACCGCGTGGCTCGTGACGAACAACACCAAGAAGCCCATGGACGACCCGGCGTTCCGTCGGGCGCTGGCCCACGCGGTCGACACCCAGCAGATCGCCAAGGTCGTCTACGGGGACATGGTCGCCCCGGCCGACCCCACCGGGCTGCTGCCGATCTGGGACAAGTACGTCGACAAGAACGTGACCCGGGAGCTGGGCTTCTCCTACGACCCCGCCAAGGCCCGCTCGATCCTCGCTGACGCCGGGTACAAGAACACCGACGGCAACGGCATGGTCGCCAACAAGGACGGCTCGAAGATCAAGCTGACCCTCATGGTGCCCAACGGGTGGACCGACTGGATGGAGGCCGCCAAGATGATCGCGCAGAGCGCGAAGGCGGCCGGCATCGACATCACCACCGCGACCCCCGACTACAACTCCCTCGTCGACTCCCGCAACAGCGGCAAGTTCGACCTCGTCATCAACAACGACCAGCAGATGAGCAACACGCCCTGGACCTACTACAACTACGTCTTCCGTCAGCCGATCGCCGAGCAGCAGACCGCGGGGAACTTCGGCCGGTACTCCAACGCCAAGGCGTGGAAACTGGTCAACGAACTCGACGCAACCGAGGTCACCGATCTCGAGGGAATGAAGGGCATCACCTCGAAGCTGCAGCGGATCCAACTGACCGACATGCCCATCATCCCGCTCTGGTACAACGGCCTCTGGTCGCAGTACAACAACTCGGTATGGACGAACTGGCCGTCCGCGAGCGGTTCGAACCACTACCTGCCCACCACCTGGCGCGGCTACTGGCAGCTGGACTCCATCCTCATGCTCGACCAGCTGAAGCCGGCAGCTGCGAAGAAGTGACCGCTTCTGCACTGACCGAGTAGCGGTTCACGCACGGCGCCCCGCCTTCCGCACCAGCACGGGGGGCGGGGCGCCGACCCGATCCAGGAGGGCGCCATGCGACGTTATTTCACCAGGAAGTTCCTCATCTATCTGCTCACCTTCTTCTTCGCGGTGAGCATCGACTGGGCGATACCCCGGTTCATGCCCGGTGACCCGGTCCAGAGCATGCTCTCGCGGGCCGCGCTGCACCCGGAGTCCGCGACCGCGATGTACGACTACTACTCGAACTCCTTCGGTCTCGACGTGCCGATCTGGCGTCAGTACCTGAACTTCTGGGGATCCCTGTTGCAGGGTGATCTGGGAACGAGCGTGTGGCTGTACCCGCAGCCGGTTTCGAGCGTCATCGCGAACGCCATCCCGTACACCCTCGCCCTCATGCTCCCCGCCATCCTGCTGAGCTGGTGGGCCGGCAACTCCTTCGGCGCCTTCGCGGCCAGGAGGAAGTGGCTCGACAACACGGCACTCCCGTTCGCGTACATCCTCAACTCCATGCCGTACATGTGGCTCGGCATCCTGCTGGCCTGGCTGCTGGGATCCGTCCTCGACATCTTCCCGCTGTCCGGCGGGTACGGGTACGGGCTGCAACCCGAATGGTCTCTCGAGTTCATCGGGAGCCTGCTGAAGCACTGGTTCCTGCCGTTCGCGTCCCTGTTCCTCGTCGGTTTCGGCGGCTGGGCCATCGGAATGCGGAACCTCATCATCTACGAGCTGGAGTCGGACTACTCGCACTACCTGACGGCCCTCGGTGCGCCGCAGCGCCTGATCCGCCGCTACGCCTTCCGCAACGCGATGCTGCCGCAGGTGACCGGGCTCGCTCTCCAGATCGGGGTCATCGTGGCCGGCGCGCTGGTCACCGAGATCGTCTTCTCCTACCCGGGGCTGGGCAACCTCATCCTGCAGGCGATCAACAACGAGGACTACTTCCTGCTCCAGGGCGCCTTCCTGTTCATCATCATCGGGGTCCTCATCGCCAACTTCGTCATCGACATGGTGTACGTGCTGGTCGACCCGCGGACCAGGACCGGAATGCGAGGTGCGACCTCATGACCGACGCCAACCTGATGACGGTGCCGGACGCGGCGGCGGACCCTGCCCGCCGGAAGCGGTCCGAGGCGCTGTACTTCGCCGTCCGCAACCCCAAGCTGATCGTGGGGGGCACGGTCCTGGTCGCCCTGCTGCTCCTGGCGATCGTCGGGCCGTACCTCACCGACAACCCGCCCAACGACTACGTCGGCCCGAAGGCGAGTCCTCCGTCCGGCGACTACTGGTTCGGCACGACGACCTTCGGCCAGGACGTGTTCAGCCAGTTCGTCCACGGACTGCGCACCACCTTCGTCGTCGGTGTCCTCGGTGGTGGCATCGCCGCGCTGATCGGCATGGCGGTGGGCTTCACCGCCGGCTACCGGGGCGGCAGGGTGGACGAGTTCCTCAACATGGTCACCAACATCGTCCTGGTGATCCCCACCCTGGCCGTGCTGCTCGTGGTCTCGGCCTACCTCAAGGCGCGGGGGGTGCTCGTCGAGGGGCTGTTCGTCGGCTTCACCTCCTGGCCGTGGGCCGCGAGGGCGATCAGGGCGCAGACCTTCTCGTTGACCGCGAGGGACTTCGTCGACCTCGCCCGGCTCAGCGGGCTGCGCACCCGCCGGATCATCTTCCGCGAGATCGCCCCGAACATGAGCTCCTACCTGGTGATGACGTGGATCCTGCTGTTCGGCGGGTCGATCCTCATCGCCGCGACCCTCGACTTCATCGGGTTGGGGCCGACGAACGGGACCTCGCTCGGCCTGATGATGAACAACGCCGTCCTGTGGAGCGCACTGCAACTGGGGATGTGGTGGTGGTTCATCCCACCGGGCCTGGGGATCACCGCGGTGGTCGGCGGGCTCTACATCATGAACGTGGGCTTGGACGAGGTGTTCAATCCCCGGCTGAGGGAGCTGTGAGCCGGTGAGCGTGCAGGTGAAGGATCTGAAGGTCTACTACCGGACGCTGCGCGGCGACGTGCGGGCGCTCGACGGCGCCAGCTTCACGATCGCCGACGGCGAGATCATGGGCCTGGCCGGTGAGTCGGGGTGCGGCAAGTCCACCCTCGGCAGGAGCCTGATCGCCATCGACGGCCGGATGCGGTACGTCGGCGGCAGCGTCTCCCTCGACGGCGCCGCGCTGCCGCTCGACGACCAGGCGGCGATGGCACGGCACCGCTTCACCGCGGTGTCCCTCGTCCCGCAGTACGCGATGAGCGCGATGAACCCCACCCGGAAGATCGGCAAGCTGGTCACCGACCTGCTCCGATCCCGGGGGATCGCCCCGGACACGGTGCTGGGCGAGTTCCGTCGCCGGCTGGAGCTCGTCGGGCTGTCGACGGACGTGCTGGCGCGGTACCCGATCGAGCTGTCCGGCGGGATGAAGCAGCGCGTGGTGATGGTGATCTCCACCCTGCTCGACCCGTCGCTGCTCGTCGCCGACGAGATCACCTCGGCCCTCGACGTGTCGACCCAGAAGGCCGTCGCCGAGGCGGTGGTGGAGTTCCGGGACCGCGGCTTCGTCGCGAGCACCATCGTGATCACTCACGACCTGTCGATCCTGGTGCAGATGGCCGACAGCATCATGATCATGTATGCCGGCAAGCCGGTCGAGCGGGCGTCGACGGACGCCGTCGTCTCGTCGTCCCGCCACCCGTACACCCGGCTGCTCCTCTCCTCGCTGCCCGAGGTGGGGGTGCGCTACGAGGAGCACCGGCTGTCCGGGATCGCCGGACGTCCGCCGTCGCTGCTCAATCCCCCGCCCGGGTGCCGTTTCCGGGACCGCTGTCCCCTGGCCTTCGCCAAGTGCGCCGAGGAGCCGCCCTTCGTCGAGGTCGCTCCCGGCCACTCGGCCGCCTGCTGGAAGGCGTGAACCATGCTGCGACTCGATCACGTGTCGAAATCGTTCGGGCTCGGGGCCTTCGGCTCCCGGAGCTTCCTCGCCGTCGACGACGTGAGCCTGCGCGTCGCCCCCGGCGAGGTGGTCTCCCTCATCGGGGAGAGCGGCAGCGGCAAGAGCACCATCGGAAAGATGATCCTGCGGCTGCTGCCGGTCTCCTCCGGCTCGATCACCTTCCAGGGCGAGGACGTCTCGACCCACACCGGGAAGGCGCTCAAGGCGTACTACCGCAGGGTGCAGGGGGTGTTCCAGGACCCGTTCAGCTCCTACAACCCCATCTTCACCGTTGACCACGCCCTCGACCTCGTCCGGCGCGAGTACCTGGGTGACCTGAGCGGCCAGGAATGGCGGCGACGGCTCACCTCGGTGCTGGAGACGGTGTCCATCAACGCCGGGGAGGTGCTGGGCAAGTACCCGCACCAGCTCAGCGGCGGGCAGCTGCAGCGGCTGCTCATCGCCAGGGCGCTGATGCTCGACCTGCGGTTCCTCGTCGCCGACGAGATCATCAGCATGCTGGACGCCTCGACCAGGATCGACGTCCTCAACCTGCTGGGCGACCTGAAGACCCGGGGGCTGGGGATCCTGTTCATCACCCACGACCTGTCCCTCGGCAACTACATCAGCGACCGGACGGTCATCCTCCGGCACGGTGCCGTGGTGGAGATGGGCGCCACCGGCCTGGTCTTCGGGAACCCGTGCCACCCGTACACCCGGGCGCTGCTCTCGGCGGTCCCCCAGCTCCACGCGAGATGGGGAGCCGCACCGGAACAGCAGGCTCCCCCCGTCCCGGGCGGGAGCGCTCCCGGCAGGCAGGCGCCCGGCACTCCGGGAGCCACGACGACCGCCGTGCCCCCGGCGGGGCTGGTCGCGACGGTGGAGCGGAGCAGGACGGCGCCCGGACGACGTGCCGCCCTCGTCGAGATCGAGGACGACCACTTCGTGGCGCCCACCGGGAACGGATGACCGTGCGGGCGCGCTCCGGCGGGCGCGCCCGCTCCCGGTGACCCGGGCACCCGTCCCGGGTCACCCCTCCCCGCCCCTGCCACACGGACTGTCGGCTGCGCCCCCGACGGCTCCGGCGGGGGCGGGGAGCCCGCCACGCCGGTGACGTCGACCGCATCGCCTCACCTGCTCCCGACGACGACCATGGGTCGGGACCGGTCGGCACCCGTCGACCGGTCGTGCCGAGGACGGCGGGCCCGGAGGTGGCTGATGGGCGAGTCGCTGAGCGAACTGGTCGAGGCCAACGACCTGGTGGGCGTGCGCGGGTGGCTGGACACCCGCCCGCCCTACGTCATCGCCGACGAGCTGGCACGCCTCGACGGCGTGCGGGCCGGCGTCCCGTTCCGGCTGCTGGACAAGGACAGGGCGCTGACCGTCTTCGAGGAACTGGAGCCCGTCGACCAGCAGGCGATCCTGCTCGGCCTGCGCGACCAGGCGTTCCACGACCTGGTCGAGGCCATGGATCCCGACGACAGGGCACGGATGCTCACCGAGGCCCCGGCCAAGGTCGCCAAGCGGGTGCTGGCCGGTCTCTCGCCGCACGAACGACAGATGACCGCGGAGCTGCTGGGCTACCCGAGCGGGTCGGTCGGCCAGGTGATGACCCCGGAGACGGTCGCCCTCCCCCACGACGCCACCGCGGGCCGGGCCCTGCAGGTGGTTCGCGACAAGGGACCGCGCGCGGAGACCGTGTACGTGCTGCCGGTGGTGACCGACGGCCGTCGCCTGCACGGCGTCGTCGAGCTGCGGGAACTGGTGCTCAGCCCCGCCGACCGTCCGGTGACCGAGCTCGTGGACGCCGACGTGCCCCGGGTGCGTGCCACCGACCCCGCCGAGCAGGCGGCCCGGCTGATCCGCGAGACGAACGCCCTCGCGCTCCCCGTGGTGGACAGCGAGGACCGGCTGGTCGGGCTGCTCACCGTCGACGACGCCCTCGAGGTCATCGAGGCGGCCGACACCGAGGACGTCGCCCGGCAGGCCGGGTCGGCGCCGTGGCCGGGGCACTACATGGCGGTCAGCGTGTGGCGGCTGGCGAGGTCGCGTGCCCCGTGGCTGCTGCTGCTGATCGTCGCGTCGGTGCTGACGGTCAACGTGCTGCAGGTCTTCGAGACCACCCTGGAGTCGACGACCGCACTGGCCCTGTTCATCCCGCTGCTCGTCGGCACCGGCGGCAACGCGGGTGCCCAGGCCGCGACCTCGGCGGTCCGGGCGAGCGCGGTCGGGGAGCTGCGGGGCACGGATCTGCCAGCCGTGGTCTGGCGGGAGGCCAGGGTCGGGCTGCTGCTCGGCGGCATGCTCGCCGGTGTCGGCCTGGCGGTGGGCACCGTCCTGGTCGGCGGCCGGGTGGCGATCGTGGTCGGGCTCTCCCTCGTGGCCGTGTGCGTCTGGGCCGCCACCGTCGGCGCGACCATGCCGCTGCTGGCCACCCGGCTCCGCATCGACCCGGCGGTGGTCTCGGCGCCGATGGTCACCACCGTGGTGGACGCCACCGGCCTGGTCATCTACTTCCTCGTCGCCAGGGCCGTGCTGGGCGGCTGACGGACCGTCGCTCCCCCGGGGACCGATGCGTGGAAGCCGGCAGGGACTCGGCCCCACGATCCGGACACATCTCCCGGCACCGCTCAAGTCACGGATCTCCCGACCGATGTCTATGACCAGTCCGCCACCAGCGGCACCCCGACCGCGAGGGGGAACGCGTGCGCACCGGTCCCACGATCGGCGTCCTCTCGACGTTCTTCGGAGGGTCGTACTTCGGGGGTGTCCTGGACGGGATCGCGCACGCCGTCGCCGCCGTCGACGGTCGGATCATCGGCATCCAGACCCTGGACGCGGGGACCTTCGCGGTGGACCTCGGCTCGCCTCCACCGTTCCGGCACCGGGTCGCCTGGGAGCACGTGTCCGGATTCGTCGTGCTGCTCAACGCGGTGGACAGGGAGTACCTGACGACCGCGAGGGAGAGTGGCCGCCCGATCGTCATGATCAGTGACAACCTGTCCGGCTTCGACTGCCCGCTCGTCATGCCCGACAACCGCTCGGGGATCCGGGAGGCCGTTGACCACCTCGTCGAGCACGGTCACCGCCGGATCGCGTTCGCCGGGTACCCCGTCCAGAAGGACATCAGCGACCGCTACGCCGCGTACCAGGCCTCCCTGCTCGCCAACGGCATCAGCCCCGACCCCGCCCTGTTCTTCGACACCGGCAACAACCAGCAGAGCGGCGGGGAGCTGGCCGGGAGGGCGATGCTCGCCGCCGGGCTGCCGTCCACCGCCGTCATCACCGGGAACGACCTCAACGCGATCGGGCTGCTGCGAGTGCTCACCGACGCAGGGTGCGAGGTGCCGCGGGACCAGGCGGTGATCGGATTCGACGACTCCGACCTGGCCGCCTTCGTCACCCCGTCCCTGTCCAGCGTGCGGCAGCCCCTCGACGAGATCGGCGGCAGGGCCGTCGACCTGCTGCTCCGCCAACTGGACGGCGAGGAGGTGGCCTCGGGCCCGCACTGTGCCGAGACCGTCCTGGTCACCCGCGAGTCGTGCGGATGCGCCGAGATGTCCCTCACGGCCCCCGCGGCTCCCCGGTCCTCCGTCGAGTCCCGCGCCTCCCTGCTGGCCCGGCTCTCCCGGATCCTCGAGCCGGAGCGCTCCGGCATCGAGACGGACCGGCACCTCGCCCGGCTCGCCGCCGGGGCGCATGCGGTGGACAACGCGATCACCGCCGCGCTGGACGGCGGACCCGCACCGGATGTCGCGCGGCTGCGCCGCGACCTCGAACCGCTGTCCCGGCTGCTCGGGCACCCGGAACGCCTGGTGATGACCCTGCGGTCGGTTCGCGAACTGGCCCGCTCCCGTGCCACCGCCCGGACCGGATCCGGGACGGCGGCGGACGACCTGGCCATGGTCCACCGGGTCGAGGACTGCCTCCAGCAGATCACCCTGACCCTCTCCCGGGCGCAGACCCTGCACCAGTTCGACAGCGGGACCTCGTTCTTCTCCACCCTGAGCACCCAGTACGCGGTGAGCATGGACCTGCTGCGCAGCCACGAGCGGGACCCCCGCTCGCTGACCTGGCTGCGCCGGACCGGCGCCAGGGCCGGCTGCCTCGGCCTGTGGCCCAGCCAGCACCCCGACGCCTCCGCCGTCCTCGACATCGTCGGCAGCTTCGACCGGGAGACGCCGGAGCCGGCTCACCGGTCGCGGCGGGTCTCGGTGGAGTCCTTCCCGCCCGCCGACCTCGTGGCGCTGGCCGATCTGGAGAACGACCACATGCTCTACGTGTCACCCCTGAAGGTCGACGAGAGCGACTGGGGCATGCTCGCCGTCGTCGCCCCGCTCGAGGCCGAGGTCCTGACCGGAAGGGAGACCGTCAACCAGTGGGGCGCCCTGCTGGCCGTCGCCCTCCAGCACGAGGCCGTCCTGGAGTCCCTGCGCGAGCAGGAGGAGCGCCTGCACCGGGCCGCGCTGTACGACAACCTCACCGGCCTGCCCAACCGCAGCCTGTTCCAGGACCGGCTGGAACACGCGATCCGACGGGCCGAACGACACCCGGACCAGCAGTTCGCGGTGCTCCTGCTCGACCTCGACGGTTTCAAGCTGGTCAACGACAGCCTCGGCCACCTGGCCGGTGATCGGCTGCTCCAGCTGGTCGCCGATCGGATCAGCGGCGACCTCCGACGCCTCGACACCGCGGCGCGGTTCGGCGGCGACGAGTTCGCGGTGCTGCTGGAGGACCTGGGCGACCACGGCAACCCGGCAGAGATCGCCGAACGGCTGCAGGTCACCCTGCGGACCCCCTACGACCTGGGCGGCCAGGAGGTCGTCATCTCCGCCAGCATCGGTATCACCCTCAGCTCGGGCGGGTACCACGAGACGGAGCACGTCATCCGGGACGCGGACGTCGCGATGTACTGGGCCAAGTCCCGGGAGAAGGGCACCCACGCGATCTTCAGCCAGTCCATGCACACCTCGGCCGTCGACCGGCTGCGGATCGAGGGGGAGCTGCGCCGGGCCGTCGAGGCCTCCGAGTTCGAGCTCCACTACCAGCCCATCGTCCGCCTCGACACCGGGACCGTCTGCGCCTTCGAGGTCCTGCTGCGGTGGCGGCACCCCAGCCGAGGGCTGCTGCTCCCGGTCGACTTCCTGGACATCGCCGAGGAGATCGGGCTCATGCAGCCCGTCGGCACCTGGGTACTCGGCCGGGCCTGCCGTCAGACGAACACCTGGAAGACCTCCGGTGACCTGCCGGTGAGCACCGCGGTCAGCGTCAACGTGTCGAACCGGCAGTTCTGGCACGGCCGGCTCGCCGACGACGTCGCCGCGTGCGTCGAGGCGACCGGGCTCGCTCCCGGCGACCTGGCCCTCGAGATCACCGAAGGCGTGATCATGCATGACCTGAGGACCGCCAGACGGCTTCTCGACGAGCTCCACGACATGGGCGTCGCGTTGCACATCGACGACTTCGGGACCGGGTACTCCTCCCTCGAGGCCCTCCATCACCTGCCGCTGGACGGCCTGAAGATCGACCGCTCGTTCGTCTCCCGGCTGGGCGACGACGAGCGCAGCAACGAACTGGTCCGGACGATCCTGCTGATGGGGCAGAACCTGGGCCTCGCCGTCGTCGCCGAGGGGATCGAGACCACGCAGCAGGCCGGTCACCTGCGGGAGATGGGCTGCGAGTTCGGCCAGGGCTTCCTGCTGTCGCGGCCGGTCCCCGCCGAGGAGTTCGTCACCGTCGCCCGGCGTCCCGCCCTGGTCGGCTCCGCCGTGCCGAGGGCCCGTGACGGCCACGACCGGTGAGCCGATCGGTCCGACCGGTGCCCACGGTGACGTCGACCGCCCCGGCTGGGGTCACCGCGACCGGTGACGACCGGGGTCGTCTCAGCCGGTGACGACCCGGGCCAGCAGCAGCCCGAGGTACCCGGCCCCGAACCCTGCCCCGAGGTGGAGGAGCACGTTGGCGACGGCGTGCGCCGGGACGCCGTCCCTGGCCAGGTGCACCGTCTCGTGGCCGAACGTCGAGTAGGTGGTCAGCGCTCCGCAGAACCCGGTGATCCCGAGGGCGGACACCTCCGGCGAGATCGGCAGCCCGGCCAGCACGCCGAGCAGCAGGCACCCCGAGACGTTCACCACGAAGGTCCCCCACGGGAACGGCTCGTCGTGCCGGGTCTGGACCAGGTGATCGACCAGGTAGCGGAGCGGGGCGCCCACCGCGGCACCCAGCGCGACCAGCAGGACGGTCACGACACCCCCTGGCCCACGGACTCCACGGCCCGGACGCCGCGCCGGTCCAGCACCCGGGCCGTGACGGTCTCCCCCACCCACACGCAGCCCAGGGCGGCCGACACGGTGAGAGCCAGGTAGGCCATGGCCGTGCCGGGAACCCCGGCCATGGCCGCCCTGCCCGCGTCGCCGACGAAGGCCGAGAAGGTGGTGAACCCGCCCAGCACCCCGACCCCGAGGAACGGCCGGACCAGCCGCCGGTCCGGCCAGACCCGCACGACCAGCACCGCCAGCACGCCGATGAGCAGGCAGCCGAGGGCGTTCACCAGCAGGGTCGACCAGGGGAACCCGGTGGGAGAGTGCGGCACGGCAAGGCCTATCGCATGACGGGCCACCGCGCCGAGTGCCCCGCCGGCGGAGACCACCGCCACCGCGGCCGGCCCTCCCGGATCGGCTGCCCCCGGGGTGCCGAGGGGATCCGACCCTCGGGACGAGCCCGGCGCCGTCATGCCGCCGGAACCGGGTCCGTGCCGCTGCCGCGCAGCAGCGCGTGGGTGCCGAGGTCGAGCCCGGTGTGACCGGCGACCACCGGACACTTGATCTTGAAAAGGAAGAAGACGGGGACGGCGACGGAGCTGAGGGTCTCGAAGTTGCCCTGCCCCTTGGCCACGACGAGGTCGGCGGCCCGGAGCCGGGCCAGGAAGCTCTCGCTGCAGTCGGTGAGGACCGTCCCCGGCGCGTCGGAGCCGTTGTCGATCACTTCGACGAGCTCCGCGAGCCCCACCTCGACGGCGTCGGCACGGACGGCGTCGTTGATGATCGGACCGCCGCGGACCACGGCGGTCACCCGGTCGGCGCCGATCTCCTCGACGAGCAGCCGGTCGGTGGCGATCTCCCCCGCGTTGTCCAGCAGGTACAGCACGTTCCTCGCGGTGGTCAGCGCCGCGGAGAACGCCTCGGTGTCCCCGTGGAAGGGCTCGTCGAGCGCGCCCCGCAACGCGGTCAGCACCTGGTCCGGCTGCAGTGCCCCGGGCACGGCGAAGTCGATGACGTTGCCGGCGATGGCCAGCCGGGCCGCCGTGACCAGGGGGTCCGCCGAGGCGCGGACGAGCCGGGCCAGCTCCGGCAGGACCCCGCCGACCAGGCGGTTGTACTCCGACTTCACCGAGCGGTACGGATCAGCCGCCGCGGTGAGCTCGCGGACCCTCCGATGGATCGCCTGCCCGAAGGTCACCGGCTGCCGGGTGAGGTCGAGGTCGGCCACCAGGCGCAGCACCTCGCGGAGGATCTCCGCCTGGGTGTCCTGGTCCTCGGTGACGAACCGGGACGCCTCGAGGCCCTGCCGCACGAAGCAGGGCACGCAGTCCAGGCTGGTCCGCACCGGACTCAGGTCCCCGGACGGGAGGGGACGGCGTCCGGGACCGGCGGCGCGAGCACGCCGTCAGCCTACCCAGGCCCGCCGGACCCGGCTCCTGGCGCCCCTTGACCCTGGGCCTCTCCCGCGGGAGGATCCCTAACCGCTAGGTACCTAACGGTTAGGCATCACGCCGTGGGGAGTGGGGCACCACGCCCTCGACGGGAGGGAGCCGCGTGCAGGAGGCCGTTCTCGCCCTGCTGGCCAAGGAACCGACGCACGGCTACGAACTGCAACTCCGGCTCCAGGAGGCGCTGGGCCCCTCGGCCCCGGCCCTGAACGCCGGGCAGGTCTACGTTGCCCTCGGTCGGCTCGAACGCGCCGGCCTGGTCGCCGTCGTCGAGGCGGCGACGGACGCAGGCCCCGGCCGCAAGACCTACGAGCTCACCGCGGCCGGTCACGAGCGGGTGCGGTCCTGGCTGGAGTCCGTGAGCCGGCCGAGGCCGACCCTCGCCGAGTTCCACCTCAAGGCCTGCCTCGCGGCCAGGACCGGGCTTGCGGACCCCGTCGACCTCGTGGACCGGCACCGCAGGGAGGTGCTCCGCCGGCTCAGGGACGTGCAGCGGCTGCGGTTGGCCGACGACGGCGAGCAGACGGCGTCGTCCCTGCTGCTGGACGGGCTGACCCTGCAACTGGACGCGGAATTGCGCTGGCTCGACGCCTGCGCGAGGCACTGGGAACGCGCGACGGCGCGCGGGGAGGACTGACGTGAAGGACAGCGGGCCGGTACTGGAGGCCGTCGGGGTGAGCCGGGAGTTCGGTCGAGGTGGTCTCGAGGTCAGAGCCGTCGCCGAGGTCGATCTCTCGGTCGATGCCGGCGAGACCCTCGGGGTCGTCGGACCGAGCGGGTGCGGCAAGTCCACCCTGCTGCACCTGCTGGGCGGGCTGGACCGGCCGACGGCCGGGCGGGTGTCGATCGCGGGGCAGCCGCTCGCCGGCCTGTCCGAACGGGCGTTGGCCCGGTTGCGCCGGGACACCGTGGGGTTCGTCTTCCAAGCGTTCCACCTTCTCGACGAACTGACCGCCGTCGAGAACGTCGAGGTCCCGGCCCTGCTCGCGGGCACCCCGCCCCGTGTCGCCGGGAAGAGGGCGGCCGACCTGCTCGAACAGGTCGGTCTTGCGGACCGCGCCCGGCACCTTCCGGCCGAGCTCTCCGGGGGGCAGCGGCAGCGGGTCGCGGTCGCCAGGGCCCTCGCCAACGAGCCGCTGGTCGTGCTGGCGGACGAGCCGACGGGGAACCTGGACAGCACGGCGGCCACCGACCTGCTGCGGCTGTTCGACCGGCTTCGCCTGGCCGGCCAGACCATCGTCCTGGTGACCCACGACGGCGGCGTCGCCGCCACGGCCGACCGCCTGGTCTCGATGCGCGACGGGCGCGTCGTGGACGAGACGAGGCTCACCGACGGAGCCGACGGCCATGCCGGTGACCGGGCGCAGCACCGGGCCCGCGGCCGGGGCGAGGACGGCGGGTGGCCGACCTCGGTCACCAGCCTGTTCTCACCGGTCACCGAGGAGGGCTGACCGGTGACCGAGGCAGCCCACTCGTCCCGTCCCCGCGGATCGACCCGCTCTCGTCGCTCCCCGGCGGCCCGGCTCCGCCTGGTGGTCCTGCTCGCGACCCGGGGGCTCCTCCGGCACCGGGCGGAGGCCCTGCTGCTCCTCGTGGCGATCACCACCGCCACGACCACCCTGTCCGTCGCCTTCGCGTTCGGCTCGGTCGCCGACCTCCCCTGGGAACGGACCCGGGCCCTCACCGCGGGACCCGACGTCTGGGTCAGAGTCGTCGACGACGCGGCCCTCGACCGGGTGGCCGGAGCAGCCGAGGTCACCGCGGCGGGTCGGCGTCATCGGATGTACCAGGTGGACGACCTGGCGAGCGACCGGGGCCGGGTCTCGGCCCTGGTACAGCTGCGGGACCGGCCGGAGGACGCCGTCGACCGACCGGCCCTGGTCACCGGGACCTGGGCGGGAGCGGGAGGACTGGTCGTCGAACGGGCCTTCGCCGACGCCCTTGCCGTCGGGCCGGGAGACACGGTGCGCCTGTCCGGGCGACCGCTCCGGGTGACCGGGATCGCGGTGACGACCAGCCGGTCGCCCTACCCGTCCAACACCCCGGGTCTCGTCTGGGCGACGTCGGTGGACGACCCCTGGATCGCCGCCGCGGCGGAGCACCGGTACACGACCGTGGCCCTGAGGCTCGCCGATCCCGCGACCGCCACGACGTTCGCGGCCTCCGTCACCAGCCCGGACGGTACCGTGCAGGCCCAGCCCTGGCAGGCCACCAGGGAGTGGACGCTGTCGGACCAGCGACTGGTACGCGACGCCCTGCTCATCGGAGCGTGGACGCTGGCCCTGCTCGCCATCGCCGGGGTCGTGGTGCTCGCCGGGGGCCGGATGGCCGGCTGTCACCGGCGGGCCGGACTGCTCAAGGCCGTCGGGGCGACCCCCCGGCTCGTCGCGGCGGTCCTGCTGATGGAGCACCTCGCCGTCGCCGTCACCGCGGCGGGGGCCGGGTTGCTGCTGGGCGGGATCACCGCCCGGCTGCTCGTCCGACCCAGCGTCGGGCTGGTGGACACCGCCCTCTCCCCCGGGATCGGCCCGACCGGCGTCCTCGTGGTGGTGGTCATGGCGGTGTCCGTCACCTCGGTGGCCACGCTCCCGCCGGCTCTGCGGGCGGCCCGGCTGAGCACCGTCCGGGCCCTTGCCGAGACCACCCGGCCGCCTCGCCGGTCACCGCTGCTGATCGGGCTGTCCGCCCGGACCCCCGCCCCGTTCCTCATCGGGCTCCGGCAGGTCGCCCGCAGGCCCCGGCGCGCCGTCCTGGCCACCCTGAACCTGACCCTCACGGTCGCGATGGTGGTCTCGGCGCTGACCATGCGTCATCACCTCGACGGCAAGGGCGGCCACATGCCCACCGGGCCGGACTTCGTCCCCGGTGCGGGCAACCCGATCGTCGAACGCCTCGACCGCGCGGCCCTCGCCGTCATGATCGCCCTGCTGGCGATGGCGGCCATGAACGTGATCCTGCTCTGCTGGGCGACGGTGGTGGACACCGCGCGCGGGACCGCCCTGCTGCGGGCGGTGGGAGCCTCGCTCCGGCAGGTCACAGTCGGTCTCACGGTCGCGCAACTGGCCCCGGCCCTGGTGGCCGGTCTCGCCGGGATCCCGCTCGGCCTGGGGTTCGTCCGGGTCGCGGCACGGGTCGCCGGCGTCGAGCGCGGCGAGTTCACCCCACCGGTCGGGTGGCTCGTGCCCGTTCCCCTCGCGACCCTCGCCGTGGTTGCGGTGCTCATGGCCGTCCCCGCCCGGGCTGGGTTGCGCCGCCCCGTGACGGAGATCCTTGCCAGCGAGTGAACACGCCGACCGGTGGCGAATCGGGCCTAAAACTCAGAAATAAGCCCGTTTCGCCACCGGTCGGCGGTGCGCAGAGGGCGCGGACGGCGCGTCGTGCGCGGGTGGGGTGGGGTCAGGTAGCGGTGCAGGTGACGGTGGCTCCGGCTCCGGTGCCGGTGCCGACGAAGCCGAAGTTGGTGGTCTGCCCGGCGCCGAGGCGGCCGTTGTAGGCGGCGTTGGTGACGGTCACGGTGCCGCTGGTGCCGGAGGCGGTGCCGCTCCACATGTTCCCGATGGAGGCGCCGCTGGGCAGGGTCATGGTGACCCGCCAGCCGTTGATCGCGGAGCTGCCCGCGGTGACGTTGACGTTGGCCACGA
>JAAYAH010000034.1 GCA_012719445.1 Actinomycetales bacterium
ACCGTCCTCCAGATCGACGATGACGAACCCGTCCAGTTCCGCGAGACGATCCGCGGCACCGGAGACTCCCTCGTCGTCGACCTCGGCCGCCGCCTCCAGCCAGCGCCGGGCCTCGTCGACCCGGCCGACACCCTCGAGCGCGTCCGCGTACGCCGAACGCAACCGGGCGAGCCAGGGAGCCCTGACGGACGCGCGGAGTTCCGGGACGTCGAGCATGACCACGGCGACATCGTGCTGGCCGAGGTCGGCTCGTGCCCCCGCCGCGACGATGAGCATCTCGGTCCGCCCCGCGGCGTCCAACCCTGCGGCGTCGCCGGAGGTGGCGAGGGCGAGGGCGCGCTCCGGCCGGCCCAGCCCGCGCTCGCAGTCCGCCATGATCGGCAGGTGGGTGCTCGATCCGGTGAGCCGTCGCGCCGTCCTCAGCTCCGCCAGCGCCTCCGCGAAGTGCCCGGCCCGGTACGCGGCCAGGCCTGCGGCCTCACGGACGACGCCGAGCCGACCCGCCATCCCCCTGGCCGCCCGTGCGTGTTGCCAGGCCAGGTCGGGGTCCTCGTCCATCAAGCGGCCGACCATGACGAGTCGCCGGGCGATCTCCCGCCCGAACTCCTTGCCGAGGGATGCCAGCTCCGCCCGGATCTCCTTGCCCAGTTCGGCTCCCGTGACCTCCTCCGGGATCTCCGGTCCCCTGGCGGGTCGCGACGCAGGATCACGAGGCACCCCGGTCCTGGCACCGTCCCGCGCCCTGGACGTGGCGGGACCTCCCTGGCGTCGGATCGGGCTTCCGTCACGGCGGGGTGCTCGGTCGTCTCGACGCTGACCTCGATCACCTCCACGCGAGCCCCGATCACCATCACGCGCGAACCGGTCCCCACCACGCGAGCCCCGATCCTCGCGACGCGGCGACCAGTCTCTCCCGCCCCCGGCCGAACGAGATGTCGCGCTGTCGGACCTGCCCGGCCTCACGCGACGACCTGCCGCGTCGTCCGTACGGTCGCCGTCCCGGCGGGCCGCACCCCGCTCAGAACCGCTCCGACTGCTCGCGACCCCGAACCGGGTCCTGGCGGCCGTGGTGTCCCTCGGCCGAGAGGCTCCAGAAGCGCTCCTCGATGCGCCAGAGGGGTTTCTCGACCCTCCGGAACGTTGTCCCTCGGAGCCGGGCTCCCCGCGACGTCCACCGCGTCGCCAGGGAGCGCCCTCGTCACCCCGAGGACCCCCCGTACCCCTCGGACCCGCCGTCCCCGTCCGGAAGGTGTCCCTGTCCCCCCGGTGACCGGCGCTCCGTCTCGTCGGAGTGCCGTCGTCCCTCCGCGGGGTCGCCGTCTTCCCGGTGCGGGAGCCGGCCTGCTCGTTCCGGGATCCGGTTCGACGTCCACCAGTTCCTCCGGACGCTCCCCTCGGGGTGCCACCCGTCCTGGGCGCCCGGCTGCGGTCAGCAGTGTTGCCGGTGCCGCGCCGGACGGCGTTACCGCGGGAGCGTCCGCTCGCCTGACGATCTCCCTGACCGGTCTGCCTGCCAGCGCTCCGCGTGTCCCGAGGCTCTTCGACCATGTCGCTCCTGCACCACTTCCGTCGAGGGGTCCCTGCCCGGGTCACATGCGTCCGGGACGGCGGGGCGGGTCACCGGAACCGCCCTCTCGCACCGCAGCAGAGAATAGGAGCACCCGGCATCGCTTCCAGGTCCTGCTCTGTTGCCCCGTCTGCGCTCTCGCACGACTCCGTTCGTCCGGAACACTATCCGGTGGTCGAACCGGGCTCGTGAGCCGCCGTCCACTCGTGCCGCGGTCGAGAACCACTTCCGGTTCCTGTCGCGGTGGTGAGCCGCTGTCCGTACCTCCCTCGGTCGTGAGCCCCTGTCCGCACTCCCCCGCAGTGCCGGGCTCCCCGCAGCACTCCCCCCGCGGCACTCCCCCCGCGGCAACTGATCGATGTCGTCGATGACCTCCTGCCGCGCCGGTCCCGCGTCCTCGGCGGAACTCCGTGTCTAGGCTGACCTCGTGGATCCGGACGACGTACGCGTGGACGCCTGGATCTCTGCTGTGCGGCTCGTCAAGAGTCGTTCTCAGGCGTCGTCGGCCTGCCGCGCCGGACACGTGTCGGTCAACGGCCAGAAATCCCGCCCGTCGAGTCCGGTGCGCCTCGGTGACAGGATCACGGTCCGCACTCCCGCTGGTGAACGTGTCGTGGTCGTCCGGCGGCTCATCGCCAAGAGGGTCGGCGGTCCGGTGGCGGTGACCTGCTACGAGGACCACACTCCACCGCCTCCTGCGAAGGAGGAGGTGGTGCGCGTCGCCACCCGTGATCGCGGTTCCGGTCGCCCCACCAAACGGGAGCGTCGACAGTTGGACCGGTTCCGCCGCGGCGCGGGCTGATCGGCCACGCTCTCTCGAAGAGTTCTCTCTACGTGCGTGCGCTCTCCACGAGCACGCAGACATGCCGCACTGCTCGATGAACGTCTCCGTCGCCTGCCTCGCCGGCGACCGCGGCAGCCAGGTTCCGGGGCACGGCCCCGATCAGGAGTCACGTCGTCCCCACCACGTCGATGAGGATCCGCAGTCGGGTCGTGTCCGGTGTGGTGGTGAGGACGGGGGTGTTGTGGGGTGGGGGGTGTATGCGTGGGTGCCGGTGACCCCGTGAGGGGGTCACCGGCACCCAGTGAGAGTGTCCGGCGGCGTCCTACTCTCCCACGAGGTCCCCCTCGCAGTACCATCGGCGCTGGCAGGCTTAGCTTCCGGGTTCGGAATGGGACCGGGCGTTTCCCTACCGCTATGGCCGCCGTAACTCTAT
>JAAYAH010000234.1 GCA_012719445.1 Actinomycetales bacterium
ACATGCACCGCATCGCGACCTCCGACTCGACACCCGCAACCCCGGGTCGAACCACCCCGGGGAAGAACCCCCGACGACACCACGACCCACCGAGATCACCGTAGGACGATCCATCACCCCACGGGTGAAATTCGTCGAATGCCGGAATGAATCCGGTGCCCATGGAGGATCGCGGATCCATGCCACGCGAGGGCCGGCAGGGCAGCCGGAGGCCGTCCTCGATCTCAGCCCAGGGGTTTCACCATGACCAGACAGGGATCATCCGGCCACACACCCCTCAGTTCCTCGACCGGGAGGAAACCGACGGCCTCGTAGAACCGCCTGGTGGCCGCATAGCCGGGATCGGGATCACTCGGGCCGAGGGTCTTCACGCCGAGCAGCAGAACGCCCTGCTCCCGCAGCACCCGCTCGGCCTCTCCGACCAGGGCGGTCCCGACTCCTCGGCGGTGCCAGGCCCGGTCCACGGCCATCACGTGGATCTCGGCCGAGACCGGGAAGTGCCTCTCCAGCAGGAGCACGCCTATCGGGGTGGTGAGGCCGTCTCCTCCGCCCGGCCAGGCCAGCACCGTCTGCAGGCGCCGCGCGGCCTCGACGTACTCCGCGACCGACGACTCGATGCCGAACCACTCCGGCAGGGATCTCAGCAGTCGCTCGACCGTTGCGGGATCCTGGCCTGCGGTTCCCACCCGGAACCCGGAAGAGACCACCGGCTGCGTCGTCGACACGAGGACAGGCTAGGACACGGATCGCCCCACCCCCAGGGATATGTCGCGTCGCCCCGAGGGATACGCCCGAGGGATGCACGACACGGTGGTCCAGGGGATGCGCGCTGCGTCCCGGCCGGACCCGGGGGGTCCGGCCGGGACGCAGTGACGCGGCATCAGCCTCCCGTCCCCTCCCACGGGGGGATGAGCTGCGGGGTCGAGGACCCCCTCGCGAGCACCGGGGTCGTGCCGATCGTGGTGCCCGACGAGTCGAGGAACGCCACCGACGCGGTCTGGTTCTCGCCGGGCGCCTTGATCCCGGAGACGGTGATCTCGGAGTCCAGTCGCACGGAGTGCGCCCGGCCGTCGACGGTCACCCGCGCGGAGACCGCCCCCTTCTGGCGGAGGACCGCGACGACGTTGCCCACCCCCGGCCGTTCCTCGGCCCAGGCCAGGCCGGCCGTCTCCAGCGTCCCGGCCGGGAGCACGGTGACGGCGTCCAGCACGAACGAGAAGGGACGGTGAACCACGGTGACCACGTGGGCACCGCTGGGCACGGTCACCGCAATGACGTCCGTTCCGGGGGCGGTCCTCCTCCAGGAGACCGAGGCGAGCAGCCGCCGGGTCGAGTCCTGCGGCGCGACGCCGGAGGCCCGCTGTGCCTGGTGCACCGCCGGCCTCAACTGCTCGTCCGGCGGGGTGAATCCCTCGTGCAGCGGCGGCAGCACGCCCTGCAGGAGATCCCCCGGGTAGAGGGGCTGGAAGGCTCGGACGGGGATCTCGTCCTCGCCGACGACCCTCAGGCCCCACTGGAGCTCAATCGGGTCCTTCATCGCGGAGTAGGCGTTGTCCTCCCACTGCGTGCCGACCTCCCCGCCGGGGCGGCGCAGGGTCACCGGCCCCGGCGGCAGGTCCCGCAGCACCGCGGTGTACACCGAGGGCGCGCTCCGGCGCAGCCGGGTCCGCTGCCAGCTCACCGCGCCGTCGGCCGCGATGTCCGGCCGGGCGAACAGGACCAGGTCACGGGCAGCCGCGGTCAGCGCGACCACCACCGACTCCCGCGACGACACCTTTCCGCCCAGAGGCTCGGGGGTCACCACGACCCAGGGGATCGGGTCCCGGACGGTCTCCGGGACAACGGTGGACCAGAACGGGTCGTCCTCTCTTCCCTCGTCGAACGTCAGCCCGGTGAGTTCGGTGGGTCCGGCACCCTCCGGCCCGGCGAACCAGAGGTTGCCCTGTGCCGGGTCCTGGGCGTTCGGAGAGGCCTGCGGCACCTGGGCGAGAGCCACCCGGTACCCGCCGATGTCGTCGGCGAACACGACGTGAACCGGACCGGGCTGCGGTACCTCGCCCGCATGGGCGGTGGGCAGGTACGCATCACTGAGCCAGTTCTGGAACGACCCGACCCACGCGGGGTCGTCGCCCAACCGCCCCCAGGTGATCCCCGGCTCCGGAGCGTCGGCGTCCGGCGCGTCGGCGACCTGGGCGGAGCCGCGCAACCGGTCCGGCAGGCCGGTGACCTGCGCGACACCGGTCAGCACGGTCACCGCGACCAGCCCGGTGGTGAGCGTGGCGGCGGCCCGCAGCCGGCGCCGGCGACGCGTGCGCAGCAGCCTCTCCTCGATCCGCTCCCACGGCGGTGCCGAGGTCACGGCCTCGACCGCCGTCTCGTCGAGAGCAGCCCGAAGCTGCGCCACCGACCTCATCTCCTCCCCTCCGTTCATCGCGCCTCCCCTCCCTTCGTGATCATGTCCGTGCCGAGGTCGAACCGGCGTTCCGCCGCCTCGGCCCGCAGCGACTCCGACCGCCGCAGCCGGGCCAGCCCCCGGGAGAGCTGGCTCTTCACCGAGCCGGCCGAGCAGCCGAGCATCTCGGCGGCCTCGGCCTCGGACAGGCCCTCCCACACCCGCAGCACGACGACGGCCCGCATCCGGGCCGGCAGTCGCCGGGTCTCGCTCCAGAGCAGCTCCCGCAGCGCCCGGTCCCCCGTTCCGTCCGCCACCACCGGCGCCGCCCCCGCCGTCACGCTCAGCGGCTCCTCGGTGACCCGTCGCCGCAGCCACCGGTACCGGGACACCGCCTGCCGGGTGATCGCCGTCCGCAGGTAGGCCTCCGGCCGCTCGATCCGCACCTTCGACCACTGCCGCCACGCCCGTTCCAGCACGGTCTGCACCACGTCCTCCGCGTGCCCGACGTCCCCGGTCAACAGGAACGCGAACCGCACCAGCGCGACCCACCGGGACACCACGAACTCCCGGAAGTCCTCGTCCTCGCACGCCACGGCAACTCCTCGCCGATCGCTGACGATCTCGGTCTAGCAGGTCCTCACTACCGGAGACGCCGGCGATCCCGGTGTCGTTGAGATCCTCGGCGGCGCCCCGTCAGCCGGGGCGATCTGGGTAGAGGTACTCGGGATCGGTGGGGAATCCCGGTGGTTGTGTGGTGATACCCCGCCGTCAGGAGAGGTCGCCGCACGATGAGCGCCTTCGTCACCGAGCCGAGCTTCGCCCTCAGGATGAGTTCGCCGGTGGGGGCCGTCGACGACCCGCCGTTCCGGTCCCTCGCGGAGTGCCTGCTCACCCCCCGTGACGGCGAGCCACCGGACACTCCACTGATCATGGGGACCCTGGACGCCGGTCCGCTGGTGGTGACCGCCGCCCGGCTGCGGTACGCCGTCGCGGAGCTGCACCGCCGGCTCACGGCGCGCGGTCTCGGTCCCGGGCACACGGTCTGCCTGGTGCGGCTGCCGCGCACCTCCGAGACGACGGTGCTCGTCGGCTACGCGGCCCTGGCCGCGCTCGGCGTCCGGGTGCTGCTGCCGACGTACACCGAGCCCGGGGTGTTCGGCGCCTGGCTCGCCGACAGCCGGTCCCGGCACCTGCTGTGGGCCGCCGACCAGGTCCTCCGCGGCGACGGTCCGGAGGCGGACCGCCGGCTGCTCGACCGGCTGCGGACCACCGCACGGTCGGCCGGGGCGGAGCCGCTGTGTCTCGACGCCGACCTCGGTGTCCGCGACCTGCTCCTCGGCCCGCTGCCTGCCCCGACGTCACCCGCCGCTCCCACGCCGCCCGGTGCCGGCGATCCGTGCGGCGGCACCCTCCCGTCCGGTCTCGCCGCGCGGATGACCGAGGACCACCGGGACGACGAGTGCCTGGTGCTGACGACCTCCGGCAGCGACGGTCACGCCACCCTGCTGCGGTACGACGAGGGCGCCCTGCTGCGTTGCTGCCATGCCCGGCGGCTGGCCGGGCTGCACGCCGCCGACCGGGAGGGCGGGCGCGGGCTCTGCCTCCTGGTCGCGCACTCGATGGGACTGCGCGCCTTCTGGAACGCCGTCTGGACCCGGGAGGCGCTCGTCGTGCTGCCCCCGGAGTGGTTCGTCGAGCATCCCGAGCGGGTCGGGGCCCTGCTGCCGGAGTACCGGCCGACCCACGTCACCGGCGGTCCCGCGGTGTTCCGGGCGCTGCTCGCTCTCGGTGCCGCCCACCCCGAGCTCACGGAGTGCCTCGCCGGGGTGACCGCCGTCTCCTCCGGAGCCCCCTGGGACGCCGACCTCGCCCGACGTCTGCGGGACACCTTCGGCCTGAGGCTGCACAACGCCTTCGGCTCCACCGAGACCATGCAGGTCACCTCGACCCTCGTCGGCCCGGTCGACGGCGGGGGGCCGCTGATCGGCCGACCGCTCCCCGGGGTCGAACTCGGGCTCACCGACCTGCCGGACGGCTCCGCGGCGGACCGGCGGGCGAGGCTGTACCGGCTGCACGTCCGGTCCGCCTTCGGCAGCCGCGGTCCCCTGGATCCGACGGACACCGACGGCGCCGTCCCGCCGGTCGACGACCGGTGGGTCGACACCGGCGACCTCGTGGAGGTCGCCGACGGTGGCCTGCTGCACCGGGGCAGGGTCGACACCGATGTCGTCAAGGACGGGTTCGGCGTCAAGATCTCCCGGCCGCTGGTCGCCGGGCGGCTCGGTGACCTCGGCGGCGCCGTCCGGCACGCCGAGGTGTTCCCGCTCCGGGACGAGCCGGGGCTCGCGGCGCTGTTCTTCGTCGACGGCCAGGCGACGACCGACGACGGGCTGGTCACGGCGGACCGTCCGGGAGGAGCCGCCCTCCTGGCCGAGGTGCGCAGCCGGCTGGAGAGCGCCAACGAACGCCTGGCGGAGGAGGCGGAGGACTTCGAGGTCCGGCACGCCGCCGTCACCCGGTTCGCCTGCGTCGCCGGAGAGGTGCCCCGGACCGCCAAGGGCACCGTGTCCCGGGGGGTCCTCAGGGACCGTCACGCCGCGCTGCTCGCCCGGCTGTGCGGACCGTGGCGACGCGCCCCCGGCCTGGTCCGGCTCACCCCGGTCCAGGCGACGCCCTCCGACCATGTCCGGTTCGCCGAGCCCCGGCGGGGGATGCTGCTGCGGCTGGCCCGGCTCGACGTCGAGTACCGGTCGGCGGCGGGCGACCGGCTGACCACCACCGTGGACGGCGCCCCCCGCGAGGTGATCGACCTCGTCGGCGGGTTCGGCGGCACGCTGCTCGGCCACCGGCATCCCCGGGTCGTGGCGGCTGCCCGGGAGTTCCTCGACTCGCCGGTCCCACCGATCGGCGACCAGGGGTCGAGCCGGGCGGCGGAGGGTGCGCTGGCCCGCACGCTCGCCCAGTTCGTCGGACGGTCGACCGGTCGCAGCTACGTCGTCCGGCTCGCGTCCACCGGCGCCGAGGCGGTGGAGCTGGCCCTCGCCCACGCCATGGTGGAACGGGAGGCGCAGCTCGCCGCGCGGGAGGCGGCGCTGCGCCGGGAGTTCGGGGCGGACAGCCCCGACGCCGTCCGAGCCGTGCTCCGGGCCCGCGCCGAGGTCCTCGCGGCCTCCCGCCCCGCGGTGCTCACCCTCACCGGCAGCTTCCACGGGCACTCCCTCGGCGCCAGTGCCCTGCTGGGCAGGGCGACCGCCCGGGGCCGGATCGTCGCCGCGGCGATCGACCGGGTGGAGATCCCGCCGGCCGCGACCCCGGAGGAGGTCGCCGCCCGGGTCGCGGAACTGTCCCTCGACCTGCCGACGCTCCGGCGGGCACCGGACGGCGGCGCGGTACCGGACCGGGAGCGCCTGCCCCGGGTGATCGCGGCCTTCGCCGAGCCGGTCCGGGGTGAGGGCGGGGTCGCCGAGGTGCCGCTCCGGCTGCTCCGGTCGCTGTCCGGCCACGGCTTCCCCCTGGTCCTCGACGAGATCCAGTGCGGCCTCGGCCGGACCGGCAGCCCGCTCGCCTCCCACGGCGTGACCGGGGACTACTACCTCTTCGGCAAGGCCCTCGGCGGCGGGGTCGCCAAGGTGGCGGCCCTGGTGGTGGACAGGACCCGGTACCGGGGCGAGATCGAGGAGCGGTACTCCTCCACCGGGGCGGGGGACGCGTTCTCCTCCAGCGTCGCGCTGGCCGTCCTCGACGTGGTCGAGGAGGACGACGTCGCCGGCCGGGCCGCCGAGCGGGGTACCCGGCTGCGCGCCGTCCTGGACCGGGTCCGGGAGCGCCACCCCCTGGTGGTGCGCGCGGTGCGCGGCCGAGGGCTCATGTTCGGCGTCGAACTCGACCCCGCGGGCGTCGCGGACCGGTTCGTCCTCCGCGCCGCCGCCGACCGCGACCTGCTCGGCGTCCTCGTCTGCTCCTACCTGCTGCACCGGCACGGGCTGCGGCTGCTGCCCACGCTCTCCGCCCCGAACACGCTGCGGGTCGAGCCCAGCGCGTACCTGGACGACCCGGCGATCGAGCTCCTCGGGGCCGGGCTGGACGCGGCGTGCGCCGCCCTTGCCCGCGGTGACTGCGCGGAGCTCCTCGCTCCCCTCGTCGCGGAGGAGCTGGCGGGCGGCGCCCCGGACGGCGGGACGGGACGACCGCGCGCCGTGCTCACCGATCGGTCCGCCGTCCCCCCATCCACCCCCTCACCCACCCCGTCATCCACCCTGTCCCCCGCTGCCTCCCCCCTCCCGGCCATCTCCCCGGTCCTCGACCCGCCGCCGGCTGGCGCGGCCAGGGTCGCCTTCGTCGGGCACTTCGTCGCCCCTGCCGAGGAGCTGGCCGCGGTCGAGCCGTCCCTCGCCACCTGGCCTGCCGCGGCACGGGACGCGCTGTTCGCCCGGACGGCGGGGCTGCTCGACGGCGCGCCGGTGCGGGCCTTCGCCAGGACCCTCTTCGGCGGACGGCTCTGGTTCCTCTCGCTCGTCGTGCCCGCCGACGCCGCGACGATGGCGGGGGCGAGCCGCACCGGAGAGCGGAGACCGCTGGTCCGGCGGGTCCAGGAGGCCGTCGATCTGGCCGCGGCGAGCGGCTGCTCGGTCACCTCGCTCGGCGCCCACACCAGCGTCGTCACCCGGGGCGGCGTCGAGCTCCTCGCCCCGCCCGGGATGCGGCTGACGACGGGGAACGCGCTGACGGTGGCCGTCGGGATCCGCCGGCTCCGGGACGCCATGGCCTCGGCGGGCGTCGACCCCGGCGGGCCGGGCTGCCGGGTCGCGGTGGTGGGGGCCACCGGGTCCATCGGGCGGGGCTTGGTCGAGCTGCTGGTCGCCCACCCCCTCGGCTGCCGGGACCTGCAGCTCGTCGGTCGCGACCGCGCCCGGCTGGCCGCCCTCGCCGAGCACCTCGCCGGGCGTTCCGACGGCCGTCGTCCCCGGATCAGCATCGCGACCGACCTCTCCGCCGTGCGCGGTGCCAGGGTCGTCGTCCTCGCGGTGAGCAGCAGCGAACCCCTGCTGTACCCACGGCACGTGGCCCCCGGCGCGCCGCTTCTGGTCGCCGACCTCTCGGTCCCCACGGCCGTCTCACCCTCGCTGGCCGGGCTCGCCGAGGTGACCGTGGTGCCGCTGGCGGGAACCGTGCCGGTTCCCGGGGAGCCGGGCTTCCGGATGGCGGTGACCGCCCCCGCGGGCAGGGCGTTCTGCTGCGCCGCGGAGGCCATGGTGCTCGGGCTCGAACCGGACAGGACCCGAGCCCTGTCCCTCCTGGGGCCGGTGGACTCCCAGAGCGCGGAGCTGCTCGGCACGCTGGCCGCGGAGCACGGTCTCCTCACCGGCCCGGGGACGGGACCGGTCCTCATCGACCAGGGGACGGGACCGGTCCTCATCGACCAGGGGACGGGACCGGTCCTCGCCGGCTCCGGAACCACCCGCACGCAGGCATGACCCGCACGGAGGCAGGAATGACGGCGCCGCTCTTCGGTTTCGGCACCTCGCAGGAGGACGAGCGCACGGAGGCAACGGCCTTCGGCCTCCCCGGCGGCCGGGTCCTGGCCGTCGCCGGCGCGGGCGACCTGCCGCTGTCCCTGCTGGCCCTCGGCGCGGAGTCGGTCACGGCCTGCGACCTCGACCCGGCGCAGCTCCGCCTCGCCCGGCTCAAGGCGACGCTCCCCCTGGTGCTGGACCGGCACGAGGCGCTCCGGGTCCTCGGACTGGCACCGGCCGGGACCGGCGAGCGGCTGCGGAGCCTGCGCCGGGTCACGGCGGCCCTGCCGGCCGGCCAACGGGCGCTGTGGGAGGCGCACCTGCCGGAACTGGCCAGGACCGGTGTGGTGTGGGCGGGGCGGTACGAACGCTACGTCCGGCGGCTACGCCGCCTCGGCGGACCGCCGCTGCGACGCCGGGCGACCGCGCTGGTCACGGCGGGGAGCCTGGCGGAGCAGGCCAGGGTCTTCGACGAGCGGATCGACGGCCCGGTGCTGGCCGCGGTGCTGCGGACGGCGTTCCACCCGGCGGTGTACCGGGGCAGGGGGCTCGACGCCCGGGGGCTTCAGCACCGCGAGCGAGGCCGGTCACTCGGCCGCCAGTACCACGGTGACCTGCGACTCTGGTGCACCGGAACGCCCGCCGCGGAGAACTTCTGGCTGCAGTGGCACCTGCTGGGCCACCCGACCGGTCCCGCGGCGCTGCCGGTCTGGTTGACCGAGACCGGGTGGCAGGCGCTCGCCGCCCGCGAGGTCGCGCTCGGGCTGGAGCACCGGGACGTCCGGGACGCCCTGGCCGCCTGCCCGGGCCGCTACGACCGGCTCCACCTGTCCAACGTGTCCGACTGGATGGACGAGCAGGCCTTCCACCGGCTCCTCCGGACGGCGGCTGCCTCCCTCCGCCCGCCCGGCAGGATCGTGTGGCGGTGGCTGCACGTGGACCGGCGCCCGCCCGCGGACCTCGGCGACCGGCTCGTCGTGGACCCGACGCTCGGGGAGCGGCTCCGGCTCGTGGACCGCTTCCCCTTCTACCGGGTGGTGGTGGCCACGACGACCGACGCCCGACCGTGACCCGGCTGCCCGCCGGGACGCAGCTCCGGTTACTGGACCGCGACGACGGTGACGCCCTCCTCGACCTGCATCGCTGCTGCCCCCTGGAGGGACAGGTCGCGTTCCGGTTCGACCGGGGGCCGGAGTTCTTCCGCTGGGCGGATCTCGCCTTCGACCGGTGGACCTACGCCGGCGTCGTCAGCGACAGCCGGCTCGTTGCCTCCGGCGGGTTCTTCCTGCGGACCGGGATCGACGGCACCGGCAGTGACCGGAGCACCATCTGCTACCTGGGCGACCTGAGGGTCCACCCGTCGTGGCGGGGACACCGGTTGGGCGAGCGGATCCTCGGCGCGCTCGCCGAGCACATCCCGCCCGAGGTGACGACGGCGTACGCCTTCGTCAAGGAGGGCAACACGGCGGCGGAGTACCTGCTGGCCGGCACCGGGCAGCGGGGCTGGACCGCGGCCCGGCCCCTCGGCTGCACGACGGTCAGCCTGCTGCCCGCGCTCCCGCCCAGGAGACGCGGCACCTGCCTGGTCCGGCCGGTGGGTCCCGACGACCTGGCCGAGGTGGGCGCCTTCCTCGCCGGTGCCGCGGGGGGCAGGCTGCTCGCGCCGAGGATCACCACGGCGTGGCTGGTGCGGTGGTGGCGGCTGGGAGGGCGCCAGGACCCGGACTCCCGGACCTGGCTGGTGGCGGAACGCGACGGCCGGCTCGTCGGCGCGCTGCTCCTCGTCGACGCGACGAGCCTGAAGCGGACGGTGCTGATCGACCGGACCCCCGGCATGCGGCTGCTGTCCGGGGTACACGCCGTCCTGTCCGCCCAGCGGGGCGGCCCGCCGCTACCGGGGCCTGGCGGCGCGCTGCGCGCAAGGGCTGCGGTCGCCTGGGCCGCCGTCGACGACGACCCCGGGATCGCGCGGGAACTGCTGGCCGCAGCGGCAGCGACCCCTGGCTGCCGCAGACAGCACCTGCTGCAGGTCGCGCTCCCCGACGGCGATCCCCTGCTGGCCGCGGTGCGCGGCGTCGTCCGGCAACGCTTCCGGGGCCGGTTGATCGTGTGGACCCGGGACAGGACGACGGGTACCCCGGGTGCCCTCGACCGGGACGGCGACGGAACCGGTGCCGCCGTGGAGACGAGGCGCCCGTGGATCGACCCCGTGTCACTGTGAGGCGGCCGTCCGGCGGCTCCCCGCCCGGCCGTCACCCGCTCGGGGTCAGCGGCGGCGCCGGCACCGTGGCAGCAGCCCGCGCAGGACACACCCCATGACGACGGCGAGCGTGCCGAGAGCGACCAGGTCCACGGCGGGGACGAAACGCACCCTTCCGTCCTGGATGGTGTAGACCCCGATGCCGCGGGAGCGGACGCCGAACCCGCCGCCCACCTCGGCCTCGTCCGGCCCGGAGCCGCCACCACCACCCCCGGCGACGACGGCCACCGGCACGACCGTCACGCCCTCCCGCTCCACCGGCTCACCGAACACCTGGCTGACGCCGATGTGGTCGCCGACCCTGGCCAGCAGTTCCTGCAGCTTCATGACCGCGCCTCCCGTGTCCGACCGCCAGGTGTCTGAATTGTCGTTGACCGGGGCCCCCGGTGCCAGCCTCCCACCGGGTGGGCTCGATCGGCCCACGCCCGTCCGGACAGGTCCGCGGAGCACCCACCGACCCCGGGTCACGCCCCTGCCCTGGGCCGTGACCACCTATTCTGGGGTGGTTGATCGACTGCGAGGAGCCGCCGTGGCCCAGCCCCGCCCGGAGCGGAAACGCCCGGGAAGCATCCGGCAGGTCGCGGAACTCGCCGGGGTCTCCATCGGCACGGTCAGCAACGTGATGAACTCCCCCCACCTCGTCGCGGAGGCGACCCGGCTCCGGGTCGAGGAGGCCATCCGGGCCACCGGGTTCGTGCGCAACGCCGCCGCACGGCAGCTCCGCGGCATCCCCAGCACCGTGGTGGGCTGCGTGCTGCTGGACCTGTCCAACACGTTCTTCGCCGAGGTGGCCCGGGGCATCGAGGACCGGCTCGCCGAGGACGGCTGCGTCGCCGTCCTGTGCAGCACCGACGTCAAGCAGGAGCGGGAGCGGCACTTCCTGCGGATCCTCCAGGAGACCCGGGTCCGCGGGGTGATCATCAATCCCGTCGATCCGGACGGCGGTGACTTCACCGAGCTCCCCGACCGCGGGACCCCGGTCGTCCTGCTGGACAACCGCAGCGACCACCGGCAGCTGTGCGCCGTCACCGTGGACAACGTCGCCGGCGGCATGGCGTCCTGCGGGCACCTCCTCGACCTCGGCCACCGGCGGATCGCCCTGCTGTGTGCCGACGCCGACGTGCGGAGCGTGATGGACCGGGCCGAGGGGGTCCGGAAGGCCGTGCTGGCCGGAGGACTCGACCCGGACCGGGTGCTGTTCGAGATTCCGCTCGATCCGCCGCGCAACCGCGGTTCGGCGGACGCGGCCATCGAGCAGGCGGTCACCGACCCGGAACCGCCGACGGCCTTCCTGTGCTTCAACGACACCGTCGCCGCGACCCTCCTCGCCGGGCTGCACCGGCGGGGCGTCGCCGTCCCCGGTGACGTCTCGGTCATCGGCTACGACGACGTGACCTTTGCGGGGGCGCTGTTCCCGCCGCTGACCACGGTCCGGCAGCCGAAGTACGAGATCGGGCGGGCGGCGGCCGAGCTGCTGCTGTCCGAGAGCGAGCCGGACCACCTGCACCGGGAGGTGGTGTTCGCCCCCGAGCTCGTGGTCCGGCAGTCGACGGGTGCCCCGCCCGAACACCCCCGCGCCCTCTGACCCGCGGGCACGGCGGGTACGGCGGGCGAACGAGGGTCAGGACCCGGTGCTCGCCCTGACCGTCACGTCGTCGACCAGGGCGGCGAACCCGCCGTCGCTCGGCGCGAGCCGGGTGACCCACACCAGCCAGTACTGGTGCTCGCCGGCCGAGGTCGCCGGGAGCCTGACCTCACCCGCTGCGGTCACCGGGCTGCCGACCAGCGCGTAGTCGGACGCCTGTCCCACCTGCTGGTCACCCGCCCGCAGCTCGACGCCGACGGGTCCTGGGCCGAGATCCAGGGCGACCTCGGACAGGGCGCGAGCCTCACCGAGGTCGAGCAGCAGACCGACACCACTCTTCAGGTTGCCGAACTCCGCGGTGCGGTAGGTCTGCGTCTTCCATCCCCCCTGGGCGGCGCTGCGGAACCCGCTCCCGCCCGACGGGTCGAAACTGGTGATCGACACCGGATCGACGGGCGCCACCGCCGCCGTGGGTCTCGCCCGCTCCGTGGACCGGTCGTCGTCGCCGTCGCCCCGGGGCAGCAGCGACAGCGAGACGACGGTCACGACGGCGAGAACGGCCACGACGGCGACGGTGACGACGGCGGGGAGCTGGTCCGGCAGGCCGCGCACGAACCGGGTCAGGGGCGACGGCCGACGCGCGGGCAGGATCCCGCCCTCCGGCCGGCCCAGCCAGAGACCGGCACCACCGGACGTCGGCGGGAGTCCGGGCGGAGGCATCGTGACCGGCGAGCCGGTGGGCGGGGACATCGGGCCCGGCTCGACGACCGGTATCTCGAGGGTGCTGTCCAGTCCCTCCGCGACCGGGATCAGCTCCGTCTCGGCCTCGGGCGAGACCCCCTCGGGATGCTGCTGTGTCACGGTCCGCTCCTTCGCCGGTCGGCGTCCCGGGGAATCGATCGACGGTCGTCGGGCTCGTCGCCCTCGGTGCCCGGGTTCACGGACCACGCTATGCGACGCGGCGGGCGGCGGTGTCCGGGGTGAGGTCCCGGCGGGCAGCTCAGTCCCCGATAGGGAATCAGACGAAGAGGTTGACCGCGGCCCCGTCGGCCTCGCCGAGGTAGCTGGCGACCCCCGCGAGCTCGACGCCGTCGACGAGTTCCTCGCGGGTGAGACCGAGGACCTCCATGGACGTCGTGCAGGCCACCAGGGCGACGCCCTGCTCCCGCGCGGCGGCCAGCAGCTCCTCGACCGAGGCGATGTTCCGTTGCCGCATGACCCGTCGCATCAGCAGCGGGCCGAGCCCGGCGAGGTTCAGCCGGGACAGCGGCAGCCGCCGGGTTCCTCGCGGCAGCAGCCGGCAGAACGCGGCCTGCAGCAGGCTCCTGCGGGCGGCGGTCCGCCTCGGCCGGCGGAGGACGGTCAGCCCCCAGAAGGTGAAGAAGACGGTGACCCGGTGCCCCATGGCCGCGGCGCCGTTGGCGATGGTCAGGGCGGCGAGGGCGCGGTCGAGGTCACCGCTCATCACGACGAGCGTCGTCCTCCGCCTGGTGTCCACGCCGCCACTCTACGGACGCCGGTCGGCGGGGCAGCACCGTCAGCGGTGGACGAGTACGAGCACCGATCGGTCGAGACCCGCCGATCGCGGCGAAGGAACGGGTCCCGGCTACCGTGGCCGAGGTCCCCACCGCGAGCACCCCGGTCTGCCCGTGCCCGATCCGGGCGGGTAGGGGCGCGGCTCCAAGAATCCGTTAATCGCCTGTTAATCGAGCGCTCTTGTGTGAACCTCACCGTTCCCGAAAGCTGTCTCCCGCGGACCCCGCGGACCCCGCGGACCCCGCAGACCCCGGGTCCCAGGATCCACCCACGGTGGTCCGCGGAAGGCGATAAGCGACGAGAGGAGAACGAATGCCGGCCGGGCAGTCATCATCTCGTGATGGCAGTGGCGGTTGACGTTCCGCTCGTGGTAGCTGTTCAGGTGGGTGGCGACTCGCCCGGGATGCCCGGGTCGCTGGCGTGAGCGGCAGCTTCGTGTTTGGATCTTTGGGTGCCGGATCCGGGAGACTTGTCGCGTGAGGAGTTGCTCGCGCTGCTGGCTGCCAGGGAAGAGGAACGGGCGGCAGCGGATGCGGCCAAGGATGCGCGGATCGATGCGCTGCTGGTGACGGTCGGGGAGTTGACCGCGCAGGTGCAGGCGCTGGTGTTGCGACTGTCCAAGGACTCCTCGACGTCTTCCAAGCCGCCCTCCTCGGACGGGCCTGATCGTCGCCCGCGGGGCGGGTCCTCGCGCAGGGCCTCGGGTCGCAAGCCCGGCAAGCAGCCCGGCGATCCTGGCACCGCGTTGCGGCTGGTCGATGACCCGGACGAACGGATCGCGATCCCGGCGCCGGCGGCCTGTTCGTGTGGGACATCGCTGGTCGAGGCACCGGTGACCGCGGTGCGCCGCCGTCAGGTGCACGACCTGCCGCCCATCCCAGATCCAGTGGTGGTCGAGTACGCCGCCGACGTGAAGTGTTGCCCGGGCTGCCGTGCGAACGTGACCGGTGACTTCCCCGCCGGGGTGAATGCCCCGGCCCAGTACGGGCCTGAGATCACCACCCGGGTCGCCGACGTGGTGGTCGGCCATCACGTGCCGGTGTACCGCTCGACGGTGCTGGTGATGGAACTGCTCGGGATGAGCGTGTCGAGTGGGTTCGCGGCGTCCTTGCGCGCTCGGGCCGCCCGCCTGATCCGCGAGGGTGGGTTCCCAGAAGCGGTGAAGAAGCTGCTCGCGGCCGCGCCGGTGGTCCACGCCGACGAGACGTTCGCCCGCGTCGACAGCAAGACCGCGTACGTGCACGTGGCCTGCACCGACCACCTGACCCTCCTGCACACCGGCAACCGGTCCGCCGAGGCGATCGATGCCGGTGGGGTGCTGACCGAGCTGGGTGCCGCCCAGGTCCTGGTCCGGGATGGGTACGCCGGCTACGCCCATCTCACCGACGTCCAGCACGCCTGGTGTGGTGCCCATCTTCTGCGGGACCTGCGCGGTATCCACGAGGCCGACCCGGGCGGGCAGCTGTGGGCCAAGGCGATGGCCGACACCCTGTTGGAGGCTCATCGGATCGCCACCGCAGCCCGCGCCGCGGGCCGTGAGGCCTTGTCGGAGAGCGAACTGCGCGTCATCGACCGGCTCTACACCGGCGCGCTGGCCAGGGCCCGCACCGACAATCCCGCCGGTGAGGTCAGCGTCCTGGCCGGGCATGCCCGTACCCTCGCGACCCGGTTCGCCGCCCGCCGTGAGGTCATCCTGCGGTTCACCACCAACCTCGCCGTCGGGTTCACGAACAACATCGCTGAGCGTCAGATCCGCCCGGTGAAGGTCCAACAACGATCATCAGGTGGATGCTGGCGGACGCTGCAAGGACTGGTCGACTTCGCTGTCGTGCAGTCCTACCTGTCCACCGCCGCGCACTGGGGCATCACCCGATTCCAAGCCCTGCACCGCATCTTCAACGGCGAGGGCCCCTGGATCCCCACCACCCTCACGCCACCAGTCGCAGCAGCCTGACGGGTACCTGAATAGCTACCGCTCGTGGGCACATCACTTGCGCCCGTATACACCTACCCCGGCCGGTGACATGACCCTGTCCCGCACCTGACCGATACCGTGGATGATCCGACCTCGATGTCTGATCATTCACAGATCGTCACCATGTACCGACAGTCGACCGGAGTCAACCGCCCACCGCCGCGAGGCCTTGCCTACCGGAGTGGGCACGACTCCGATTCCACTGGAGGCAAAAGAGACCGGCGACTGTCGTCGCCGCGCATCCGTCAAGGAGAGGAAGAGCTATGGCCAGGATGAGAAAGTCTATCGCACTCACCTTGGTGGCGACAGCCATCGGAACGGTGCTCTCCGTGCCACAGGCACTGCCGGCGCAGGCAGCGAGCTGCAACAACGTTCCGTATATCGAGCACTACAAGTTCAGCAACTTCCAGTCGATCGATATCGGGACGAACGTGGCCTCCGCTTACATCCCAGGGCCTGCAACACTCACATTCACGCAGACCAAGACCGCGCAGGCCAACATCTCCTTCTCCTACAACGTTGGTGCGGAAGCGAATGTGATCGTCGCCAAGGTCAATAACCAATATGGTGTAGCTGTTGGCGCGAGCTGGTCGGAGTCACAGACGTGGCAGTACACGAAGAACGTTCCCTCAGGGAAGACAGCCCGGCTTCGACTGTACCACGAAGGAAGAAAGTTCGACGTGAGGAAATACGTGTGGTCCTGGACGGAATGTAAAATGGTGCAGAAATACATGACGACAGTGACGGCACCCAAGTCCGAGGACATCAACGTGTTCAAGTTCGAATACAAGTAATAGCCGTCGTGACCTTTGCGTGGTCACGGCGACAGCTGGTACAAGTCAACACAACGGGCTGGCCGGAATGTACTGCCTTCCGGCCGGCCCGTGCCCGTTACCGGCCGACGCCGCACACCATGGCTCCGCAACGCCATGGCCCCGTCGCAGTCGAGCGCTCGTGGCACGACTCGGGAGTCCGGTGAGGGCCGTCCCCTCCTCCCGCAGCTGTCACCCCCCTGAGATAACAGGCCGAAGACTGGGGTCGTCCGGGCGGTTCCTGGACGGTGTGTTGTGAAGGTGATCACGCGGTGGGCCTGTTATCTCAGGAGTCGGTCGACGACACCGCCTCCTCTCCACCCACCTGGGCCGGATCACGCCGCACTAGGCTCGGTCCATGGCCAGGTACTACGACGTGCACCCGGACAACCCGCAGCCCCGCACGATCGGACAGGTGGTCGAGCTGATCCGGGCCGGCGGACTCGTCGTGTACCCCACCGACTCCTGCTTCGCCTTCGGCTGCCAGCTCGGCAACAGGGAGGGCCTCGGCCGGATCCGGGAGATCCGGCGGCTCGACGGCCGCCACCACTTCACCCTGGTGTGCCGGGACTTCGCCCAGCTCGGCCAGTTCGTGCACGTGGACAACGCGGTGTTCCGCCTGGTCAAGGCGTCGACCCCGGGCAGCTACACCTTCATCCTGCCCGCAACCCGGGAGGTGCCGCGCCGGCTGCTGCACCCCCGCAAGCACACGGTCGGCGTGCGCATCCCCCGGCACACCGTCGCCCAGGCCCTGCTCACCGAGTTGGGTGAGCCCCTGCTGTCGAGCACCCTGCTGCTGCCGGACCATGACGAGCCGATGACCCAGGGCTGGGAGATCAAGGAGCAGCTCGACGGCATGGTGGACGCGGTCGTCGACTCCGGCGACTGCGGCACCGAGCCGACGACGGTGGTCGACCTGTCCCGGGACGAACCCGAGATCCTGCGCCGCGGCGCCGGGGACCCCAGCCGTTTCGAGTGACCCCCTCGCGTCACCGAGAGACCCCGACGAGGAGCAACCCGTGAGCGACCACCGCGAGCCCGGCCCGCCCGTCCCGGAACCGCGTCCGACGCCCGTCCTTGCCGTGACCATGGGCGACCCCACCGGGATCGGACCGGAGATCACCGCCCGCACCCTGGCCGAGGTCGCCGGGACCGGCACGGCCCACGGCATCGTCGTCGGGGACGCCGCGGCGTTGCGACGCGGGGCCAGGGCGGCAGGCCTGGACGTCGAGATCCGGCCGGTGGCCGACCTCGCCGGCCGGGAGCCCGGTGCCGGGGTCATCGACGTGCTGGACACCGGGGTCCTGGGCGAGGACCTCCCCCCCTGGGGCGTGGTCGACGCCAGGGCCGGGCGGGCGGCGGTGGTGGCGATCGAGACGGCGACCAGGGCCGCCCTCGACGGCGCGGTCGACGGGATCGTCACCGGGCCGATCAACAAGGAGGCCGTCTGGCAGGCCGGGTCGACCCACCTCGGCCACACCGAGATGCTCGGCGCGCTGACCGGGGTCACCCGCCAGGACACCATGTTCGTCGTCCGCAACACCGCGGTCCCGGGGCACCACCTGCGGATCTTCTTCACCACCCGGCACGCCTCGCTCCGGGTCGCCCTGGACCAGGTGACCAGGGACCGGGTGCTGCACGCGATCCGGGAGGCGACGACCGCGCTACGGGTGTTCGGCCTCGACGCCCCCCGGCTGGCGGTGGCCGCGATCAACCCGCACGGCGGCGAGGGCGGCGCCTTCGGGGACGAGGAGATCGTGCACCTCCGGCCCGCCTGCGAGGCGGCCAGGGCCGAGGGACTCGACGTCACCGGCCCGGTCCCCGCCGACTCGGTGTTCCACCAGGGTCTCGTCGGCCGCTTCGACGGCGTCCTGTCGCACTTCCACGACCAGGGGCACATCCCGGCCAAGACCTACGACTTCGACGGGACCATCTCGGTCACGATCGGACTGCCGATCCTGCGCACCTCCGTCGACCACGGGACGGCGTTCGACATCGCCGGCAGCGGGACGGCCGATCATGCCACCATGCGCTCCGCCTTCCTCGCCGCGGTGGAGTACAGCCCGTGGGTGCCGAGGATCCGGGCCGAGTACGGGCGGGGCTGACCCGCCGGGCGGGCCGACGCACGGCACAGGGGACGGAACAGGGGTCGGCCCCGGTCTCCCGACCGGGGCCGACCCTCAGCTCCACGTCAGCTCAGCAGGCGTCTCCCTGCTCAGCTCACCGTGGTCGAGTAGCTGTTGACGGTGAACCGCTGGCCGCCGGGCGCCGAGGTGATCTCGAACCCGAACTGCACGTTGCCCAGCACCGACCCGGAGTTGAGCCAACTGTTGGTCCGCAACCAGTTGAGGATCGCCAGGATGTCGACGGTGCCGGAGTTCGTGTTGGTCCGGATGAACGAGTAGACCTGGTTGGAGCCGTTGGAGCCCCGGTACACGTTCCAGGTGTGCCCGCCCACCGAGAGGTTGGTCACCGACGGGACCGCGCCGTTGGCGTCGTAGGACGCCGCGATGGGGCCGACGGCGCCGTTCTTGTTCATCCACAGCATGATCTCGTAGGCGTTGTTGTCGGTCCAGATGTCGTAGGCGGTCGCGTAGGAGCCGGTGCCGGGGACGGTCACGTTGAAGCTGCTGCTGACCCGGCCCAGCGAGCTGATCGCCCGATTCGCGGGCCACGAGGCGTTGGGGTAGGACTTCACCCCGCTGGTCTCCGGGAAGGTCGCGATGACGCCCCAGTTGCTGTAGGAGTTCGCCCAGATGGTCTGGGTGCCCTGGCCGTTGGCGCCCCACATGTTGTTGTAGAGCGTGTAGCCGCCGTTGGTCCAGTTGCCCCACTGGTCGGAGGAGGTCCACGCGTAGGTGCCCGTCCGTGTCGTCGTGGTGACGGGCCGGGTGGTGGTCGTCGTCCGTGTCGTCGTGGTGACGGGCCGGGTTGTGGTCGTCGTCCGCGTCGTCGTGGTGACACCGCCTCCGCCGCCACCGCCGGTGCAGGCGGTCCCGTTCATCGTGAAGGAGCCAGGCACCGCGTTCGTCGACCCGCTCACGGAGCCGACGAACCCGAACGAGGTGGCGGCCCCCGTCCCGAGGGAGGCGTTGTAGCTCATGTTCCTCGCGGTCACGGCGCTCCCGCTCTGGGAGACGGCCGCGTTCCAGGCCGAGGAGACCTGCTGGCCGTTCGCGAACGACCAGGTGACCGTCCACGAGCTCACCGGGTCACCGAGGTTGTTGAGGGCGACGTTCGCCACGAACCCTCCCGGCCACTGCGCGGAGAGGGTGTAGTCGACCCGGCAGGCGACGGCGGCCGCGGCCGGCTCCGCCGCGACGAGCCCGCCGGACAGGGCCAGCGCTGCCGAGAGTGCGAGGACAGCATGTCGTGTGCGCATCTGGGAACAACTCCATTGGGCAGAGACGGATGAAGGGATCGGTGGACCATCACCGGACGGTGTCGTGGTCTGGTCGGGATCTGCCGCGTGACCCGGACGTCAAAGGTGGACCCGGTCGCCGAGAAACCGGGGTCCGTGCACGTCACACGGTGTCCGCACGCCGCTGGTCACCCGCGTGACCGGCTCCCTGTCAATCTTCGTGTTTATTTTCCGGAGGGGTTGACGCCTCCGGAAGATAAACACACACCTTCCTCGACCCCGGGGATGTTAGCAGCGGTTACGATGCCACTCAAGGGTTTCGTTGAAGCGCTTCACACATTCAGTGGCCGTCGCTTTTCGTCAACTCCTCGTCACTCCGGACCGTGGCCATTGCGCGACAGTGGCCGTCGCGCGTCGTCGGGCGACAGTCCCGCTCCCACCGCCGGTGGCCCGCCCTCCGGCCGCGCTACGGTTCCAGCGCCTCGTCCGGCCAGAGCCCGCCCCGGACGCGGCGTCCTGACAGGCGTCCCGACGGCGCCCCGGTCCTGCCCTGGGTCGGGCCACCGGGGACCGCCGCGGACCGGGGAGCTCGGGCCGAGGAGGAACAGACCGTGGCCGGTCGGATCGTGGATGCCCGGGTCGTCGTCACCTGCCCGGGACGCAACTTCGTCACCCTCAGGTTGGAGACCGAGGACGGGATCACCGGCCTGGGCGACGCGACCCTCAACGGCCGCGAGCTCGCCGTGGCCGCCTACCTCACCGAACACGTGGTCCCGACGCTGATCGGCCGGGACTCGGCCCGGATCGAGGACACCTGGCAGTACCTGTACCGGGGTGCCTACTGGCGCAGGGGCCCGGTGACCATGAGCGCGATCGCCGCCGTGGACACCGCGCTGTGGGACATCAAGGGCAAGACCGCGGGCCTGCCCGTCTACCAACTGCTCGGCGGCAGGTCCAGGGACGGGGTCACCGTCTACGGGCACGCCAACGGGGAGACCGTCGAGGACGTCCTCGGCGAGGTGGCCAGGTACGTCGACCTCGGGTACCGGGCGGTCCGGGTCCAGGCGGGGATCCCCGGGCTGACGACGACCTACGGCGTCGGCAGGGACCGCCTGTTCTACGAGCCGGCTGACGCAGCGATCCCCTCCGAGGCCACCTGGTCGACGGAGCGCTACCTCGCCCATGTGCCGACGGTCCTGGCCCGGGTCCGACAGGAGTTCGGCCCGGAGCTCCGGCTGCTGCACGACGCCCACCACCGGCTGACCCCGATCGAGGCGGCGCGGCTCGGCAGGGCGCTGGAGCCGTTCGCCCTCACCTGGCTCGAGGACCCGGTGCCGGCCGAGCTGCAGGAGGGGTTCCGGCTGATCCGGCAGCACACCACGACGCCGCTGGCCGTCGGCGAGGTCTTCAACACCGTCTGGGACTGCCACCGGCTGATCACCGAGCAGCTCATCGACTACGTCAGGACCACCGTCGTCCACGCCGGTGGCATCACCCACCTGCGCCGGATCCTCGACCTGGCCGCGTTGCACCAGGTCCGCAGCGGGTCCCACGGGGCAACCGACCTGTCCCCCGTCTGCATGGCTGCTGCCCTGCACGTGGATCTCGCCGTCCCCAACTTCGGTCTCCAGGAGTACATGCGGCACACCGAGGCCACCGACGCCGTGTTCCCGCACAGCTACCGGTTCGCCGACGGACAGCTGCATCCCGGGGACGAGCCGGGGCTCGGCGTCGACCTCGACGAGGAGCTCGCCGCCCGTTACCCGTACCGCCCTGCCTCGCTGCCGGTGAACCGGCTGGAGGACGGGACCATGCACGACTGGTGACGTGATCGCCGGCGCCCCTCCCCCGGTCATGCGGGGATGACGGATCCACCATCCCCGCTTGACCGGATTCGTCCGGGTGGTTACGGTCCCAAGGTTCCGGTATGTCACCGAGAATCTTTCGACCAAGTGTGTGGTCCCCGGGAGTCCTCGTCATGACAGCGCCCGCCACCGGCTCCCGGCCCGCAGCGGAGACCTTCGTGTCGACCGTCCCGGGACCGGGGTACTTCCCGCTGGTGGCCGGAGGGGTCGCCGCCCCCGTGGTGGTCGACGCGGGGGACTTCCCCGGGGTGGTGCGGGTCGCGGGCGACCTGGCGGCGGACGTGGAACGCGTCACCGGGGTGCGTCCCCGGGTCCGGATCGACGGGCCCCCGCACCCCGATGGGCCCCCGCACCCCGGCGAGCCCCCGCACCCCGGGGATCTCGTCCTCGTGGGCACCCTCGGCAGCAGCCCGCTCGTCGACGGCCTGGTGGCCGCGGGGGTGCTCGACGTGTCCTCCGTCGCCGGCCGCTGGGAGACCTCGCTGCAGCAGGTGGTCACCGACCCGCTGCCGGGGGTGCGCCGGGCGCTGGTCATCGCGGGCAGCGACCAGCGGGGCACGATCTACGGGGTCTACGAGGTGTCCCGGCAGATCGGGGTCTCGCCCTGGTACTGGTGGGCCGACGTCCCGGCCCGTCCGGCCGAGGAGCTGTACGTGCTGCCGGGCCGGCACAGCCAGGGCACCCCCCGGGTGCGGTACCGGGGGTTCTTCGTCAACGACGAGAACCCGGCCCTGGCGAACTGGGTGCTGCACCGCTTCGGCCCCGGGCAGGCGGAGGGCCACCCGCAGGGGTTCGGCAGCGCGTTCTACGCCCGGGTGTTCGAGGTGATGCTGCGGCTGAGGGCCAACTACCTGTGGCCAGCGGTGTGGGGCAGGGCCTTCGCCGAGGACGACCCGGCCAACCACGCCACGGCGACCGCCTACGGGGTGGTGATGGGCACCTCGCACGAGGCGCCGATGCTGCGCGGGATCGAGGAGTGGAACCGGCACGCCGTTCCCGCGGTACGCGACGCCGACGGGAACGTCGTGGTGCCCGGCCACGACCCCTACGGCGGGACCGGCGAGTGGAGCCACCGGCGCAACCGGGAGGCCGTCGAGGCCTTCTGGGCTGACGGCATCCGGCGGATGGTGGACGAGGGCATCGAGGGCGTCGTCGCCCTCGGCATGCGCGGCAACGGCGACCTGAGCCTGTCCGACGGCGACGGCATCGAGCTCATGGAGCAGATCCTCACCGCCCAGCGCCGGATCCTCGCCGACCTGGTCGGCGACGAGACCGCCGTCCCCCAGGTGTGGGCGCTGTACAAGGAGGTCCAGCGGTACCTCGGCAAGGGCCTCGCCGTCCCCGACGACGTCACGCTGATCCTCTGCGACGACAACTGGGGGAACCTGCGGTCGCTGCCCGGTCCCGACCTCCCCCCGCGGTCCGGGGGCTACGGGCTGTACTACCACTTCGACTACGTGGGCGACGGCCGCAACTACAAGTGGGTCGACACCGTCAACCTCGCGAACACCTGGGAACAGTTGCACCTCGCCCACCGGCACGGGGTCGAGGAGCTGTGGGTGGTCAACGTCGGCGACCTCAAGGGGGTCGAGCTGCCGCTGCAGTTCCTGCTCGACTACGCCTGGGACCCGGACCGGTGGCCGGTGGAGGCCCTGCCCGAGTGGGAGCTGCGGTACGCGGCGCAGATCGCCGGTCCGGAGCCGGCGGAGGAGATCGCGGAGCTGCTGCACCGGTACGGGACGCTCCAGGCCCGGCGCAAGCCGGAGCTGCTCAACCGCAGGATCACCCTCGACCCGGCCCGGGACGTGACCGTCGACGACGCCGCGGTGGTCTACGACGACAGGGCGACGCCGTTCAGCCTCACCGCCTACCGCGAGCTGGAACGGGTGACCGAGGAGTGGCGGCGGCTGGCGGAGGCCGCGGAACGCGTCGGCGCGACGCTGCCGGAGACCTGCCGGGACGCCTACCACGAGCTGGTGGGCTACCAGATCGCGGCGACGGCCAACCTCTACGCGCTGCGGGAGGCGGAGTTCACCAACCTGCACTACGCGGCCCAGGGCCGGGCCGCGACCAACGAGCTGGCCGACGTCGCCGAGGCCCGGTTCGCCGACGACCGGGCCATGGCCGCGCACTACGACACCGTCCTGGCCGGAGGGAAGTGGTACGGCTTCCAGAGCCAGCCGCACATCGGCTACGGCGACGTCGCCCGCTACGGCCCCGACGCGTCGTGGCAGCAGCCGCAGCTGCACAACACCGCGATCCCCGACGCCCTGTTCCCGCCGGTCCGCCGGATCGAGCTGCCCCCGTCGGCCGAGCTCGGCGTCGCCGTTGACGGCTCCGAGGACTGGTGGCCGGCGGTGCGGGGCCCGGCAGCCCAGGAACCTGCGGCACTGCCGGTGCTCAGCCCGTTCCGCACCGGTCCCGCACCGTACCTGGAGCTGTTCGCCAGGGGGTCGCAGCCGTTCGCGTACCGGATCGAGGCCGCCCGGCCGTGGCTGCTGGTCGAGCCCGCCGCGGGCCGGGTCCGCACCCAGGTCCGGGCCGTCGTCTCGGTGGACTGGCGCCGGGCCCCCCGCGGCACCTCCGAGGTCCCGCTCACCGTCAGCGGCCCCGACGGCGCCACCGTGACCGTCCTGGCCGTCGTCGAGAACCCGGAGCCGCCCCCCGCCGACTTCACGGGGTTCGTCGAGGCGGGCGGGTACGTGTCCATGGCTGCCGACCACGCCACCGCCGTCGTCGACACCCAGGAGGTCGGCTGGAAGCGGATCCCCGACCTGGGCAGGACCGGCGCGGGGATGACGCCGTGGCCGGTCACCGCTCCGAGCCGGTTCCCCGACGACGGCACCCCCCGGTGGGACGGCCCGCGGCTGGAGTACCGGATGTGGCTGACCACCACCGGTCCGGTCACGGCGTGGGCGTACCTCTCGCCCCGCAACGACACCCGCTCCGGCCACGGGCTGCGGTACGCGGTCTCGCTGGACGACGCGCCGCCGCAGCCGGTCGACGTGATCGCGGCGACCGGAGCCGACGCCGTGGCCATGAACCGGCGGTGGCAGCGCAACACCTCCGACAACGTCAACCGGACCGCCACCAGCCACCTCGTCGACGGTCCCGGGGCGCACACGCTGACCTTCTGGATGGTCGATCCCACCGTGGTCCTGCAGAACCTCGTGGTCGACACCGGCGGGCTGCTGCCCAGCTACCTCGGCCCGCCGGAGAGCCTCCGGATCTGGTAGCGGCGGACCTGGTCGCTCCCTGTGGACAGGGGTTGACGCAACGGGTACCTAGGCCTAGCGTTTCGAGATAGTTACGCAAGTGTTCCGGTATTTACGGATCTCTTCTATCGTCATCGTGTCGTCGACTCCGCCCAGCCCGAGGGACGTGCCACCGCCGACTCCCCCTCACCCACGGCCGACCAACCCCCCGAAGATGACGCACGGTGTGCATCTGGTCAACTAGGGTAATCAGTGAACGAAAGGGGGGCAGGCGCGATGCCGGACCCGAGGGCGCGAGCGGCGCACCTCCTGCCGCCGATCGTCGTCGTCCTGTTCCTGCTGCTCGTTCTCGGTCTCTTCGCCCCCGGACTGATCGATCCCGGGCTGGACCCGCACGTGCTCCTCGGCGCGGTGCTGCCGGTCGGCGTGGGCTCGGCCGCGGTCCTCGCCGTCGCCGCACGAGGCGGCAGCGGCCGGCTCCGGGCGAGCTGGACCGGGATCTGCTGCGCCGCCCTGCTGTGGACGGCGTCCCTCACCGGGGCCGTCCTCGGCGGGGACGACGCCACGGTCTGGGGCTGGCTGCGCGGAGGCGCCTTCGTCGCGATGGCGGTGGGGCTGCTCACGGCGTCGGGCACCCGGCGGCCGGCCGGGGAGTGGGGCCTGCTGCTGCTCGACGGCTGGCTCGTCGGCGCCTCGGTCTTCCTGATCGGCTGGGTCTCCCTCTCGCTCACCGGTTCGCAGATCACCAGCGACGGCGCCGCCTCCGCACCTCCGGTCCTGTACTGGGTCCCCCTCGACCTCGTCCTCGCCAGCGTCGCGGCCGGGCTCGCCGCGCGGTCGGACCGGCAGGCCCGCGCCCCCGCCTCGTTCCTGGTCCTGGCCCTCCTGCTCGCCGTGACCGGTGACACGACCTGGGCCCTCACCGGGAACCCGCAGTTCGCAGGCGTGCAGTGGCTGGTCATGCTCTACGCCCTCGGCTGCGCGGCGCTGACCCGGCGGCAGGACCTCTGGATCAGCGTCCGCTCCGGCCCGGTCAGGCCCCAGCTCACCCGCCTGTCCCAGCTCGCCGTCGTCCCGGGACTCGTCGCCGCCGTCGTCCCGACGACCGACCCGATGACCGTCACGGTGGCCCTCAGCGTGATCATCGCCCTCACCGTCGAGATGCTCCTGGTGCGCGCCCAGAACGACGAACTGTGGCGAACGACGCACGACCAGGCCGAACGCCTGGACCGGCTGGTCAGCGAGAGCCGGGACGCGATCGTCCAGGTGGACCGGCTCGGCGTGGTCGAGTTCGCCAACGCCGCGGTCGCCCACGTGCTCGGGTGGGAGCCGGAGGACCTTCTCGGGCGGAACGGCGTCGTGTTCCTCCACCCGGACGACCGGCCCCGGTTCGTCGCCGGGGTGGTCGGGCTGGACACCGGGAGCGCGACGACGACCCCCGAGGAGGCCGGGACCGTGGTCGGCGGTCGCTTCCTGCACCGTGACGGCGGCTGGCGCCACCTCGAGTCGACGGTGAGCCGCCGCACCGGGACGGCCCCCGGGTACACCCTGTCGACGAGGGACGTCAGCGAGCGGGTGCGCCTGGAGCAGGAGCTCCGGCGCCTCGCCGAGACCGATGCCCTCACCGGGCTGCTGAACCGGCAGGCGTTCCTCGGCCTGCTCGACGCGCGCCTGCGCCGGGGCGGGACGACGGTGCTCTTCGTCGACCTCGACGGTTTCAAGACCGTCAACGACACCGACGGGCACGCGGCCGGGGACCGGCTGCTCACCGAGGTCGCCGGGGCGCTGCGCACCGAGCTGGGCCCGGAGGACCTGGTGGCGCGGCTCGGCGGGGACGAGTTCGCCGTGCTCCCCGCCGCACCCGGTCCCGACCGGGCCAGGACGCTCGCCGGGCGGATCGTGGAGCGGCTGGGCAGCATCCCCTCGGCCCACCGGACCGGGGCCAGCATCGGCATCGCCAGCGGCAGCCGGACCACCGCGGAGGCCCTGCTCGGCAACGCCGACCTGGCGATGTACCAGGCCAAGGCCGCCGGTGGGCACGGCTACGCGGTGTTCGACCAGGGCATGCGCGCCCGGGCACGCGAGCGGTCGCGGACCATGGCGGCGCTCGAGCTCGCCGGGGACGGCGCGGGGCTGCTGCTCGACGTCCAGCCGGTCGTCTCCCTCGTCGACGGGCACTGGGTGGCCTTCGAGGCCCTGGCCCGCTGGCGGGACGGCGACCGCGTACGGCCGCCCGCCGAGTTCCTACCGCTCGCGGAGGAGAGCGGGCTCATCGTGCGCATCGGCGAGCGGGTGCTGCGGGAGACCCTGTGCTGGCTGGCCTGCTGGCCCGACGCGACCACCGGGGTCTCGGTGAACGTCACCGCACGCCAGCTCGCCTGCCCCGGCTTCGCCGAGCTGGTCCTGGCGGAGCTGGCGCGGGCGGGGCTGGCACCGGACCGGCTCACCCTGGAGCTCCCCGAGCGCACCGCCGCGGCCGACCCGGACCGGACCGCCGCGGTGCTGCGACCGCTGCACCGGCTCGGGGTGAACGTCGCGCTGGACGGCGTCGGATCCGGCCTGCCGGCTCTCGACCAGCTGACCAGGCTGCCCGTCGACGAGCTGAAGCTCGACCGGTCCCTGGTGGCGGGCCTCGGCGTCCGGCCGGAGGACGACGCGTCGATCCGGACGGCGACCCGTCTGGCGACGCAGCTCGACCTGCGCGTCGTCGCCGTGGGCGTGGAGACCCGGGAGCAGGTCCGTGCCCTGCGCCGGTGCGGCTGCACCCTCGCCCAGGGCCACCGGTTCCACCGGCCGCTGCCGATCGGCTCGGTCACCCCGCCGGTGTCGGTCACCACGCCACCGGGGCAGGCGGGCACGCGGGCGACGGTGCCGTTCCCGGCCGGCCGCAAGGAGCTGGCCGGCTGAGGGCGGCCGTCACCCGTTGCCGATCGGGGTGATCCCGGAGACGGTGACGTTCTTGCCGAAGTTCGCGGCGGAGCCCTGCACGTTGTGCAGGTGGATGTTGGTCTGGCTGATGAGCATCCGCTGCTGGCGCCGGAAGTCGCCGAGGTCGACCTCCTTCTCCTCGAGGAAGTCCTGGATGCAGGAGAGCACCTGGCGCTTGAGGGTGTGGAAGTACATCACCTCGTCGACGGTCGCGTAGTAGGGCAGCTCCTCGACGTCGGCCGCCAGCTCGCGGATGCTGCCCGGCGCGCCGTAGTCCATGGGGTACCCCCGGACGATGTCCTGCCGGAGCAGCTCCATCTTCCGGTTGTTGATCCTGGTGGTCAGGATCCGCCGGATGTGCCGGGGGAAGCTCTCCACGAACAGCCCGTGCGTCGCCACCGTCGCCGAGCGCAGCACCGGGATCCAGGCGTGGTAGCCGGACTTGAGCGCGATCCCCTCGACGTCGTGGTACACGGACTGCAGCGGCAGCAGCACCTGGGAGCGGCCCTCGACGAACAGCGTCCTGCCGACCCGCTCGGCACGGACCAGCAGCGAGACCACGACCTCGCCGCCCCAGCCGGTCTTCTCGAAACAGACGTAGCTGCGGGCGAAGACGGCCGGCGTCCTGGTGTACTCGTCGAGCATCGCCTCCGGCAGCCGGCAGGCCGGCCTGTGGTGCGGGTCGGGCGGACTGACCACGAGGCCGGGGACGTCCCTCGCCGCCGGTCCGGCCACGAAGAGCCGCTTGCTGGCCTTGACGTCCTTCACCGGCCCCAGCGGCACCGTCCGGAGCAGGTGGTCGTGGACGTCCACGGCGTCGAAGGGACGCGGGGTCGCCGTCGACCCGTCCGGGCGACGCGCGCCACGGTCGACGTCGAGGGCCATCGTCCAGCTGTCGAGGTTGAGCCCGTTGCCGACGAAGGGCAGGTAGCCGCTGAACAGGACGACGTTGGCGGTCGCCAGCTCCTCCAGCCGCCCCTCGTAGTACTGGTCGACCGTGGGGGCGAGATCACGGGGATCGGTCGCCTTGTCCGTGAGCACCCGCAGCGAGGAGGCCCTGACCTGCCAGTAGTGGCGGACGACGATGACCCAGGCCAGCGCCCACCCGGCGCAGAGCACCAGGATCACCAGGACGAGCGTCGCCATGACCCCGAGGCCGAGCGGAAGGCCGAGCAGGAGCGCGGCGAGGGCGGTGAGCACCATGCCGGCGAAGCACCAGCGCAGCTGCCGGTCACGTTCCAGCCGGCGGGTCTTGGACTGGTCGCCGTGTCGGGCCAGGGCCACCAGGTCGACCCCCCAGGAGGGAGCCACCGCGGTGAAGCCGGGCCGGAGCAGCGCACCGACGACGTGGTCGGCGAAGGCGGCTCGGAGGTGCGCCGTCGCGCACAGGAACCGGGTGACCGGCTGCGCCGCGGCCGGAGGTCCCTGGTGCCCCGCGGGCGGGCCGGACGGGCTCTGATCCGTACCGACGAACGCATCCGAGGCGTCCCCGCCCTGCGGTCGCCCGCTCGACGGTCTCGGAACGTGAGGACTCTCGTCCATGACCACTGCCCCTTCGACGGGACGGCTCGCCCGCCCGGGACCAAGGCATGACCGCCCCGTGCGAGGTGCCGACAGCCACTCCCACTTCACCAAACGTTGCGTGATCGCATGACTCGTCGTCAAGCGTTCCATAGATGCGCATTGTCACAAGACAGGGTCTGCTGATCACTCCCCGTGGTGGAGATCCGGGTTCACGGGTGGCCCGGACGACCAGCGGGCTGTGCCCTGTCAGCCTACGGCCGATCATGCCCCGGGACCAGAAAGGCCGGAGACCCCGGCGAGGAGAAGGGCGCCCGTCGCGGCCGCGGCGAGGGTCAGCAGGAGGAACACCGCGACCCACAGCCCGCCCCTCGTCCCGGTCAGCCGGGCAAGCTGGTCGGCGTCGGAGTCGGCGGCCCGGCCGCGCCCGCGCTTGCGGCGCAGTTCGAGGACCGGACGCGGGGCCGCCACGAGGAGGAACCAGGTCAGCAGGTACGCGAAGGCCTTCCGGGGAACCGGTCCCGCCCAGCCGAGCACGGCGACGAGCAGCGCAGCGGAGGTGAGCACGGAGAGCACCCCGAACGCGTTGCGGACGGCCACCAGGACGGCGGCCAGCAGGACCAGGAACCCCACCAGCGTCGCGACCACGTACCCGTTCGCCAGAGCGAGGGCTGCCGCGAGACCGAGCAGCGCCGGGGCGAGGTACCCGGCGGCCACCGTCGCCACCATCCCGGGACCCGTCGGGCGACCCGAGGTCACGGTGAGCCCGGAGGTGTCGGAGTGCAGCCGCACCCCCCTCAACCGCCTGCCGCAGAGCAGCGCCACCCCGGCGTGCCCCGCCTCGTGGGCCAGGGTGACCACGTGCCGGAGGAGCCGCCAACTGCGCGGCTGCCCGACGGCGAGCAGGGCGAGCGCGGCGGTGCCGAGGACGACCACGGCCGGCGGGGCGGGCTCCGCCGAGACCAGCAGGTCCCAGCCGGAGGTCAGGCGATCCATGGGGCCATCTCTACCAGGTCACCCGGCGTCCGGCCCCCGACGATCCGACCGGGCGGGTGCCGCCTGCCCGGTCGGACCGGCCCGATCAGGCGATCCTGAGCCGCTGCTCCCCGAAGGTCGCGGAGATCTCCAACTCGCCGCCGAGCGCCTCGACGTAGGCACGCAGGGTGGCCACCTCGGCGCGGGAGGGATCCCCCCGCTCGATCTTGCTCACCCGGGGCTGTCCCACGCCCATCGCCTTGGCGAGGTCCACCTGGGTGATCCTCTGCCGTTTCCGCAGCTCCGCCAACCGATAGGCCTGGGCCGCCGCCTCCGACGACCGATCGATCTGGACGCAACACGAGGACTGGGCCTCCCCGACGCTGGCCTCCTCTGCACGGGCATCGTCTCCGGTGCCTGTCATGGTCCCCTTCCTCTCCTGCTTCTCGCCTCTGCTCCGGGCGGTCGCGGGTGCCCGCGTACCGGACCGCCGTGGAGTCCGCGCACCCCTCAGTTCGCGGATGACGCCCGCCTGCCGGGGTGTAACGGGAAGGCGCCGACGTGCCGTCGCCGGGGCCGGCCGTGGAGGTGGGCGGGATCGGTGAATACCGGTGTCCCCCGGCACCGAATTGGCCACAGGCCCCCCGCTATCGCGACGGCCTGGACCCTCGGTGACGTTATGGTCACCGGCACCATTGCGACCGCTGCAGCCGTTCGACATACCGATCGTCCGCCGCCGGCCACCAGGAAAGGGCGGCGGATGACGTGCGGGAGCACGTGGCGTGGACAACGACATTGCGCCGGTCGCTGATACCGCGGTTCCAGGGTCTCGACCCCCCACACGGCACGCACACGTCCGGTAGGGCTCTGCCCCTGATCGAACGGTGATGGCTCCCAGCCGTGGTGATGCTAGCAACGCGGATTGAGCCCGACAACGGACCAGTTTCCCTGGTGCGGGAACGAATCTGTTTCCCGCCCGAGGGTGACCGGATCGTCACCCGGCAGGAATCGCCGTGGATACGGCGGGGGGAGAGAGATCACCGCACGCTTTCCCTGCCGCCGGTGAACGGCGACGCCCGGACCGGGCACGGCCCCGCCCGGTCGGGGCACGCCACCCGGTCGAGGCGTGGCGACCACCGGAGGAGGGCCGCGGGGAGGACGCCGTCGACCGCGAGGCCGGGGGGTTCACCTCCGGTCCGAGGACGACCCCGGGGCGGAGTGATGTATCTAACGCCCACCTGTTCTCCCACGGCACTTCCACGACCGTCACCATGCGTGATAGGCCCGAGACACGGACTCCGGCCCCGGGCCGAGCCATATCACCACGTTCCGGACGACTGGACACCGACGTACCGTCAGGCCCGTCGCCCGACCGTCCTCGATCCGACCGGCCACCACCAACGGTCTCCCCAAGTCCCCGACCCGTCCCGCACCCCGGGGCCTGAGGCACGACGCTCCGGGCCCGGGACCCGGCACCTCCCATGCAGCCCGAGGGATCCCTCATCGAACGGCGTCGACCGTCCTGAGCAGACTCGAGGTGACGATGGCCACGGACACCAGCAGCGTCCTCCTTCCCGATGCCCTCGAGGTGATCGTCCAGGAGCTCCGCGGCCGCGGATGGCGGGTCGTGGCTCCCGTCCGGCGCAACGACGCCGTCGTCCACGACGAGATCACCTCCGTGACCGAGCTGCCCATCGGCTGGCACGACGTCCAGACGCCGGGGTCCTACCGGCTCGAGCACCGGGGGGACGGCGCCTTCTTCGGCTACGCGGTCGGCCCCGACTCGTGGAAGCGGGAGCTGTTCCCGCCGCGGGCTGCCCTGCTCAGCGCCAGGAGGGACGGCCGGGCCTCGACCGACGGCCCCGGGGACACGGCCGGAACCGGCACGGACGACGGAGCCGGCTTCGTCGTCACCCCGGCCGTCCCCGACCGGCGGCGGTCCGCGTTCCTCGGCGTCCGGTCCTGCGAGGTGGCCGCCATGGAGATCCAGGACCGGGTCCTGCTCCACGGGCACCACGTCGACGAGGACTACCGGGCCCGCCGCGCGCAGGCCTTCGTCATCGCGGTGAACTGCACCGCCCCGGCGTCGACCTGCTTCTGCGCCTCGACGGGCACCGGGCCGGCCGTGCGGGCGGGTGCCGACCTGGTGCTCACCGAGATCCTCGACGACGACCACCGCTTCCTCGCCGAGGTCGGCACGACGGAGGGGGCCGAGCTCCTCGACCTGGTGCCCCGGCGGCCGGCCGAGCCGGCGGACGTCGCGGCGGCAGCCCGCGCCGTCCAGGCGGCCCGGCACCGGATGGGGGTCACCCTCGACACCGAGGGACTGCACGACCTGCTGCTCGGCAACCTCGAGCACCCGCGGCTCGACGACGTGGCCGACCGGTGCCTGTGCTGCACCAACTGCACCCTGGCCTGCCCCACCTGCTTCTGCACCACCATCGAGGACGCCACCGACCTGTCCGGCGACGTCGCGGAGCGGACCCGGGTCTGGGACTCCTGCTTCACCCTGCGGTACTCGGAGATGCACGGAGGCAGGACCCGCACCTCGGCGCGGGCCAGGTACCGGCAGTGGCTCACCCACAAGCTCGCGACCTGGGTGGACCAGTTCGGGTCCCTCGGCTGCGTCGGGTGCGGGCGGTGCATCACCTGGTGCCCGGTGGGCATCGACCTCCGCGCCGAGGTGGCCGCCATCCGGGCGGACCAGGAGGCCGGAGCCGGCAGAGAGGGGGCGAGCCGATGACCACGCTGAGCGAGGACGTCGAACGGCGGGGAGCGATGATCCCCCGGCCGCACCGGGTCAGGGCCAGGCGTCAGGTCTCCCACGACACCTGGACCCTGGAGCTGGACCCCGTCGACGGACGTCCCGTCGCCATCGGCCCCGGCCAGTTCACGATGCTCTACGCCTTCGGCATCGGCGAGGTCCCCATCTCCAACGGCGGCGGGGGGCCGGGCGAGGAGAACCGCCTGGTGCAGACCGTCCGCGTCGTCGGGGCGGTGACCAGGGCGCTGTGCGCGACCGAGCCCGGCGGCGTGGTCGGGGTCCGCGGCCCGTTCGGCAACACCTGGCCGGTCGCGAGGGCCAGGGGCGGGGACGTGGTGTTCGTCGCCGGCGGTCTCGGGCTGCCCCCGCTCCGCCCGGCGATCCACCAGGTGCTGCGGGACCGGGACGGCTACGGCAGGGTCCTCCTGCTGTACGGCGCCAGGACCCCGGCCGATCTGCTGTTCCTCGACGAGATCGAGACCTGGCGGCAGGCGCACGGCGTCGACGTCGGGCTCGTGGTCGACGCCGGCGGACCCGGCTGGTCCGGCGAGGTCGGGCTGGTGACGAGGCTCATCCCGGGCATCGAGCTGGACGCCGGGACCGCGACGGCGTTCGTCGCCGGGCCGGAGATCATGATGCGGTTCGTCGCCGAGGACCTGCACACGCGGGGGCTCGACCTCGACTCCGTCCACGTCACCCTGGAACGCACCATGCGCTGCGGGGTCGCCCTGTGCGGCCGCTGCCAGGTCGGGCCGACCCTGGTCTGCCGGGACGGCGCCGTCTACCGCTACTCCGACGTCGGTCCGCTGCTCTCGGTGAAGGAGCTCTAGATGGCCGGACTGCCGAAGCTCGCCGTCTGGAAGTTCTCCTCCTGCGACGGCTGTCAGCTCTCGCTCCTGCACTGCGAGGACGAACTGCTGCCCCTCCTCGGCCGGATCGAGATCGCCTACTTCCCCGAGGCGACCCGGACCGAGCTCGACGGCCCGTACGACGTCTCCCTCGTCGAGGGCTCGGTGACCACCCCGGAGGAGGCCGAGCGGATCGAGGCCGTCCGGGACCGGTCGGAGGTGCTGGTCGCGATCGGGGCCTGCGCGACGACCGGCGGCATCCAGGCGCTGCGCAACTCCGCCGACGTCGACGAGCTCGCCCGGGTCGTCTACGCGCACCCCGAGTACCTCGACACCCTGGAGACCTCGTCGCCGATCTCTGCGCACGTCGAGGTCGACCACGAGATTCAGGGCTGCCCGATCAGCAGGGGACAGCTGCTGGACACCCTGCTGGCGATCCTGACCGGGCGACGACCGAACCTCCCGCAGAGCAGCGTCTGCATGGAGTGCAAGATGCTCGGGACGCCGTGCCTCATGGTGACGTCCGGGATCGGCTGTCTCGGCCCGGTGACCCAGGCCGGCTGCGGGGCGCTCTGCCCGAGCTACGACCGGGGCTGCTTCGGCTGCTACGGCCCCAAGGAGCTGCCGAACACGGCGGCGCTGGCCGGACGCTGGTCCGAGCTCGGCATCCCCGCCGACGCCGTCGCCAGGGCCTTCCGCACCTTCACCGGCAATGCCCCCGCCTTCCGCGAGGAGAGCGATCGCCATGGCTGACCAGGTCACCGGAGAGCACCCCACCTCCCCCCGCACCCGCACCGTCGAGACCGGGTACCTGGCCCGGGTCGAGGGCGAGGGCGGGATGCACATCCGCGTGGTCGACGGCGCGGTGGAGCAGGTCCGGTTGACCATCTTCGAGCCGCCCCGCCTCTTCGAGGCCTTCCTGAGGGGCCGCAGCTTCACCGAGGCGCCGGACCTCACCGCACGGATCTGCGGCATCTGCCCGGTCGCCTACCAGTCGGCGGCCACGATGGCGATGGAGGCGATCTGCCGGGTCGAGGTCGGCGCCCGGCTCCGCGAGCTGCGCCGGCTGCTGTACTGCGGCGAGTGGATCGCCAGCCACGCCCTCCACGTCTACCTGCTGCACGCCCCGGACTTCCTCGGCCTGCCCAGCGTCGTCGAGATCGCGAGGGACCACCCGGAGGTCGTCGACAGGGCGCTGCGGATGAAGAAGATCGGCAACGAGCTGATGCAGGTCGTCGGGGGCCGGGCGATCCACCCCGTGAACGTCCGGGTCGGCGGCTTCTTCCGGACCCCGACCCGCCCCGAGCTGGAGGCGCTGCTGCCGGAGCTGGAGTGGGGGCTCGACGCGGCGCGGCAGACGGTCCGCTGGGCCGCCTCGCTCGACGTCCCCCGCTTCGAGCAGGACTACGAGTTCGTCGCGCTCGACGACGGCGACCGGTACCCGATCGACCGGGGCGACCGGGTCCGCTCCAGCAGGGGGCTCGACATCCCGGTCGCGGAGTTCTCCGACCACGTCGTCGAGGAGCACGTGGAGCACGCGAACGCCCTGCACGCCACGTTGCGGGAGCGGGGCCCGTACCTCGTCGGACCGCTCGCCCGGTACGCGCTCGCCGGCGACCTGCTGTCGGAGGCGGCGCGGGCCGCCGCCGAGGAGGTGGGACTCCCCCGGACGGTGCGCAACCCCTTCCGCAGCATCGTGGTCAGGGCGGTGGAGCTGGTGGAGGCCTTCCACGAGGCGCTGCGGATCGTCCACGCCTACGAGCGCCCGTCCTCACCCGCCGTCGAGTGCGTGCCGAGGGCCGGCACGGGACACGGCGTCAGCGAGGCCCCGCGGGGGCTCATCTACCACCGCTACCGCATCGACGGCACCGGCAGGATCCTCGACGCCACGATCGTCCCGCCGACGGCGCAGAACCAGCCGCAGATCGAGCGGGACCTGGCCGACCTGGTGACCGCCTACCTCGACCTCCCCCACGACGAGCTGACGCTCCGCTGCGAGCAGGCGATCCGCAACTACGACCCCTGCATCTCCTGCGCGACACACACCCTCGACGTCACCGTCGACCGCGTCGAACGCGACTGATCCCCCACCCGTCACCCGCGTCACCCGGGTCACTCCGGTCACCCGGGTCACCCCCGTTGCCGCCGCGCGCGCGTCCTGGGGGTCCGACGGCTGCCGGCTGGGTGACCTTCGCCCCTTCCACTCGCCCTGTGCCTACGTAGTCTGCATATCATGCAGAACATGCACACGGGGATCTTGCCGAATATGCAGAAGGGCGCACACAACCTGCTGACCGCGCAGCAGGTGCAGCAGATGCTGGAGGTCGACCGATCGACGATCTACCGGATGGCCGAGGACGGCCGGCTTCCAGCGATCAAGGTCGGGCGGCAGTGGCGGTTCCCCGCCGAGTCCATCGCCGAGCTGCTCACCCCCGAGGGCGGGCGTCCCGTCGCCCTGCCCGGGGTCGGGGACGACCCCGACGACGTGCTCGTCGCCGGTGCCCGGACGGTCGTCGCGGTCAGCGCCGACCTGCTCGGGGTGATGATGGTCGTCACCGACATGGACGGGCGCCAGCTCACCTCGGTGGCGAATCCCTGCGAGTGGTTCGCCGACCGGGTCGACGACCCGGAGACCGTGGCGGCCTGCACGGCCGAGTGGCAGCTCATGGCGGACGACCTCGACTTCGAGCCGCGGTTCCGCACCGGAGCCCTGGGGTTCCAGTGCGCCAGGGCGCTGGTCAGGTCGGGCTCGTCGCTGGTGGCGATGGTCCTCGCCGGCGGCATCGCCCCGGAGGGATCGGGCACCCCCGGGCTCTACCACCTCGACGACGCCGAACGCGCCCGGGTGCTGGCCTCGCTGCCCAAGGTCGCCGCCGCGCTGTCCCGGGTACCCCCCCGCCGCCCCCTCGACCACGGGAGCACCTGATGAGACGGCTGCTCGTGCTCGGTGCCGGCACCGCAGGCACCATGGCGATCAACACGTTACGGCCACGGCTCCCCCGGGACGAGTGGTCGATCACCGTGGTGGACTCCAGCGAGACCCACTACTACCAGCCCGGGTACCTGTTCATCCCGTTCGGCATCTACCGCCCGGACGAGGTGGCCCGGCCCAGCCGGAGGTTCGTGCCCGCCGGTGTCGACCTGGTCCTCGGTGAGATCGACCGGATCGTCGCCGACGAGAACCGGGTGCTCCTCGCCGACGGCACGGACCTGCCGTACGACTACCTGATCATCGCCACCGGCACCAGCCCTCGGCCGGCCGAGACCCCCGGGATGCTCGGCCCGGAGTGGGGCCGGAGCATCCACGAGTTCTACACCTACTCCGGCGCCGTCGCCCTCGCCGACCGGATGAGGACCTGGGACGGCGGCCGGCTGGTGGTCCAGATCGTCGAGATGCCCATCAAGTGCCCGGTGGCCCCGCTGGAGTTCACCTTCCTCGCCGACGCGTTCCTCACCGAGCAGGGCATCCGGGACCGGGTCGACATCACCTTCGTGACCCCGCTGGAGGGGGCGTTCACCAAGCCGGTCGCGAGCCGCTACCTCGGCCACATGCTGGACGACCGCAAGGTCGCGCTCGAGGCCGACTTCCTGCTCGAGCGGATCGATCCCGAGACCAGGACCCTGGTCTCCTACGACGAGCGGGAGATCCCGTTCGACCTGCTGGTCACCGTCCCGGTGAACATGGGCGCCGACTGCATCGCCCGGTCCGGGCTGGGCGACGAGCTCAACTACGTGCCGGTCGACCGGGAGACCCTGCTCTCCACGGCCCACGACAACATCTTCGCGGTCGGCGACGCCGCGGACATCCCGGCGTCCAAGGCCGGCTCGGTCGCCCACTTCTCCATGGACGTGCTCGCCGACAACTTCGTCCGGCACGTGCAGGGCCTCGCGATGACCAAGCGGTTCGACGGGCACGCCAACTGCTTCATCGAGACCGGCCACGGCAAGGGCCTGCTCATCGACTTCAACTACGAGACCGAGCCCCTCCCCGGCAGGTATCCGCTGCCGGGGGTCGGTCCCTTCAGCCTGCTGCGGGAGACCGAGATGAACCACTGGGGGAAGGTCCTCTTCCGGTGGATCTACTGGAACGTGCTGCTGCCGGGCAAGGAGCTCCCGCTCCCCGCGCTGATGTCCATGGCAGGGAAGCAGTTCGAGGAGGCGTCGTGACCGCGGCCGGCGAGCTCTCGGCGATCGGCGACCGGCTGGACCGGCTCGGCGAGCAGGTCGGGGAGCTGGCGGTCGAGCTGCGGACGGCACGGGAGGACCGCGAGCGCTGGCGGGAGCTCGCCGGGAAGCTCACCCCCGTCGCCGAGCTCACCTCCGAGATCACCTCGCTGAC